>NZ_JBVHYH010000021.1:79936-117805 GCF_055569135.1 Kitasatospora sp. NPDC029367 | reverse complement strand
TCGCAAGGCGGAGGAGGGAGCCCAATGCAGCGCATTGGCGACCGACGACAACGCGGCGAGGTGCGTGCCCCGGCGTCGCCCCGCAGGCGGGAGTTTGAAGACGGGCCCTACTCCAGGGTCTTGGCGGCGTCCCGGATGACGTCGAGGACGAAGTCGGGGTGCGACAGCATGGGGACGTGGCTGCTGTCGATGTCGAAGGTCTTCGCGCCCATCCGCTCGGCGGCGGCCCGTTGCAGGTCCGGGTTCACGGTGCGGTCGTTGTTCGCGACGATGTACCAGCTCGGCTTGGTGCGCCAGGCGGTACCGGGGACCTGCTGGGCGAACAGGTCGGCGACCGGCACGGCGCCCGTCGCCAGGACGAGCTTCTGCTCGGCGACCGGCAGGTCGCCGCAGAAGTCGGCCACACCGGCCTCCTGCAGCCAGAGGCGGCCGTCGACGACGCCGACGTGCTCGAAGACCGGTGTCGGGGGGAACTTCTCCTGCTGGCCCACCGAGGTCTCGTCCTCGTCCGGGGCGAGCGCGGCGATGTAGACCAGGGCGCCCACCCGGTCGTGGACGCCGGCCTTGGTGATCAGCGTCCCGCCGTAGGAGTGGCCGACCAGCACCACCGGGCCCGGCACGTGCTCGATGGCCCGGGTGACGCACGCGACGTCGCCCTCCAGCGAGTCGAGCCCGTGCTGCGAGCTGTAGACCTCGTGGCCCTCGGCCTGGAGCGTGGGGATCAGCTTGTTGAAGCACGAGCCGTCGGCCCAGAGCCCGTGGGCGAATACGATGCTGGCCTTACCGGCCATGACGTCCTCCTTCGTCGATACGGCGCCGTGACGGAACACGGAACGCTGCGGTCAGTATCCGTTCGGTCACCGTGTGCGGCATCCCGGCCGTACCGACCTCGCACCCCCTCGCACCGTCCCGGGCCGCGATGCTCCGGGGCCGCCCGTAACCCTTGCGGCGCGGTTTCGTTGGACCGGCCATGAAGAAGCGCAGCATGCTCGCCGTCGCCTCGCTCGCCGTCGGCGTGGTGGCCTCCCTGACCGCTCCGAGTGCGCACGCCAGCGAGATCGGCGGCCAGGAGGGCCTGCCCGGTCCGCTGACCAGTGCCCCGGGCGCGGTGCCGGGGCAGGTCGGGGACGCGGGCGGCGTGGTCGGCCAGGCCACCGGCTACGTGACCGGCTCGGCGGACGGCCTGGTGCCGGTCACGCCCGCCTAGGCTCGCGCACCCACTCCTCCCCAGACTCTCGGGGCGGGCCCGGGGAGGAGTGGGTGCGGCCGTCGCGCGGCTCCCCTCCCCGGGCCCGGGTCGGGTCAGGCGCGGAGGAGGTACCAGCCGCCCATGCCGCTGCAGCCGGTATTGACGTAGGCGCCGAGGCGGAAGCCGGCCGGAACGGGCTGGTACGGGCAGACCACCTGTCCGGCTCGGGCCACCACCTGCAGCCAGGAGCCGATGCCACCGCAACCGGGCACCTGGTGGCCGATGTTGACGTAGCCGGGCGGGATCGGCGAGCCCGCGCAGGTCCAGATGCCGTCCCTGGCGAGCTGCATGAACCAGGCGTCGATGTTGGTGCAGCCGTTGCCGTTGGGGGCGTGGGCGGTCAGTACGTAGCCGGGCGGGACGGGCGAGGTGCCGCAGGTCCACAGGCCGTCCACGGGCAGGCGCATGTACCAGGAGTCGTAGCCGTCGCAGCCGGTGGGATTGTGCCCGGAGAGCACGTAGCCGGCCGGGATCGGCGAGGTGGCACAGGTCCAGATGCCGTCCCGCACGGGCTGCTGGTACCACATGCCGGCACCGTTGCAGCCGTTGTTGGAGTGCATGGTGAGGACGTAGCCAGGGGTCACGGGCGCGCCCCGGCAGATCCAACCGGGCCCGGCCGCAGCGGCGTTGGCGGCGGCGGGTGCGGCGGAGGCGGGTGCGGCACCCGCTCCGACCAGGAAGGCCACCAGCAGCGCGAGCGCCCCGGCCAGCGCGGCCAGTCGGCTCCGGAGGGCAGTGGTCGACGAACGGTCCAGCTGTCGGTCACGCGGTTCTGTCACTTCACACCAGTCCTGTCGGCAGGTCCGTAGGGCCCCGCACGGCGGATGTGCGGGCGCCGGGGTGGTGGAACGGTGCGACCGTAGCAAGAATTGGAACGCTCCAAGAGGGGATTCCCGGCGGACAGCATGCGCACGTCAAAGGTTGGCCGGAAACGCTCGCCCGGCCCGGGCGGAGCAGCTCCGGGCCGGGCGGGGGCCGGGCGAGGGCCGGTCAGGACATCGGGGCGCCCAGGTCCTGGGTCCACAGGGTGCCGGCGGGGCTGGTGGCGATGCCGACGCCGATGTCCTTGAAGCCGCAGTCGAGCATGTTGGACTGGTGGATCCCGCCGTCCATCCAGCGGGCGAAGACGCTCGCCGCCGTGGTCGGGCCCCGGTCGAGGTTCTCGCCCCACTGGGACCAGCGGTAGCCGGCCGCGGTGATCCGGGCGTCCGCGCGGACGCCGTCCGGGTTCACGTGGTCGAAGAAGCCGCGGGCGGCCATGTCGTCGGAGTGCTTCTGGGCCGAGGCGTGCAGTCGGGGATCGATCCGCAGCGGGGCGCAACCCGCCTTGGCGCGTTCGGCGTTGACCAGGTCCACCAGCTGCCGTTCCGGGTTGGGCTGGGGCGCGGCCGGGGTCGACCGGGTGGCGGTCGGCGAGGGCGTCGCGGTCGGGGTCCCGGTAGGGGTCGGCGTCGGCGTGGGGGTGGCGGTCGGGGTGTCCGGGACGGTCGCCGGCAGGGCTGCCGGGGTGTCCATCGCGGCGGCCGGGGTGGTGGGTTCGGGCACCGCCGCCCGCGGCGGCTCGGTGGGGTTCGACCAGACCAGGGCCAGGGTGGTGACGGCCACCGCCGCGGCCGTACCGCCCGCCAGTGCGGCCTTGCGGGCGGCGGTGCCGGCCCAACCACCGTGCGCGCCACCGCCGGTGGCCGCACCGGCAGCCGTACCGCCCGCGCCCGATCCCGCACCGGCCGCCGCCGTGTGGGCGCCCGCCGCGGCGGTCGCGGCCGTGTGCTGGAAGTGCAGCAGCGTGGGCGAGGCGGACGGGATCGGGACCAGCGCGAGGCCGGCCAGCAGGCCCTCGGCCGGGAAGAGGTCGCGGCCCAGGCCGTCGCAACCGGCGCAGCCGCGGATGTGCCGGGCGATCCGCTTGCGCCAGACCGAGTTCGGGGTGCCGTCGAACCCGGCGGTGACCTCAGCGAGTTCGGGGCAGCGCGGGTAGGCGCCGAGGGCGCGGACCACGACCCGCCCGGCCTCCAGCTGCTTCTTCATCCGCTGGACCCGCACGGCGGCGTGCGGCACGGTCAGGTCGAGGGCCGCCGCGAGTTCGGCGCGGGTGAGGTCGCCGGCGGCCTCCAGCCACCACAGGGCGAGCAGTTCACGGTCGTCCGGATCCAGCCAGCGGGTGGCCTCCGCCACCTCGCGGCGCTGGCCGGACAGGCCCAGGCGCAGGATGGTGAGGTCGGTGAAGTCGGCCCGGGGGTCCGGGACTTCCCAGGTCTCGTCCAGGCCCCCGACGGTGGGCTGCTGCTGCCCGGCGGCGTGGCGGCGGCGGACCTGGTTCATGGTGATGGCGACCAGCCAGGAGCGGAAGGACTCCGGGTCGCGGAGCCCGTCCAGGCCGTCCAGGGCCCGGATCATGGTCTCCTGGGCCACGTCGTCCACGTCGGCGTGGCCGCGCAGGGCGCGGCCGGCCACGTTGTAGACGAGCGGCAGCCAGGTGGCGACCAGGGCCTCCTGGGCCTGCCGGTCACCCGCCTGCGCCGCGCGTACCAGGGTCGTCCCGGTCCTGTTCTGCACATCAGCGTTCATGGTCCGCACTCCGTCTTGCCGTGTTTCCGTCCGCCGCTGCCTCCTCGGAGACCTGTGGGGAGTGATCAGATAACAACAATGTGCACGGAATCGGAAAATCGGACTGCCCGGTGGCCGGCGGTACCGGCCACCGGGAGTGAGCGGCGGCGGGGTCAGGGGCGGACGGCGATGACGAGGGGCAGAGCCGGGGCGGGCCCGGTCAGGCCGGAGCGGCGAACACCTGGGTCCACCACGGGCCGTTGGCGCCGGTCCGCACCCCCACCCCGAGCTGCTTGAAGTCGCAGTTCAGGATGTTGGCGCGGTGGCCGGGGCTGTTCATCCAGGACTCCATCACGGCCGCCGGGTCGCTCTGCCCCCGGGCGATGTTCTCGCCCCAGGTGCTCCAGCGGTAGCCGACCGCCTCGATCCGGTGGTCGGCGTGGTAGCCCTCCGGGCTGGCGTGGTCGAAGTAGTTGCGGTTGGCCATGTCGTCACTGTGCGACTGGGCCGCGCTGGCCAGCCGGGGCTCGGCGGTGACCGGGCCGCACCCGGCCTTGGCCCGCTCGGTGTTGACCAGGTCGACGACCTGCTGGGCGAACGCGGGGGACGATCCACCGCCTGCCGGAGCCGCGGCGGCCCGCTGGGCGGTGCCCGCGGCGGGGTTGGCGCTCGGGCGGGTGGGCGCCGGGCTCGGCTTGGCGGTGGTGGTGGCGGTGGCCGTCGGGCTCGGCGTCGCGGTGGGCCGGCCCGTCGGGGAGGCGGAGCCCGTCGCGGTGGCCGTCGGGCTCGGGGTGGCCGACGGGCCCGTCGCCGTCGGACTGCCCGACGGCGGCACCGCGCCCGCGAGGCCCGCTCCCCCGGCGCCCGGCACCTGGATGCCCTCGTGCGTCCCCAGCTCGGCGGCGACCAGCGAGTCCGCCGCGGCGGCCTGCCCGGCGAGGTCCCGGTCGCTCTGCTTGCCGCCGTACGCCGCATAGCCCGCCCCGGCCAGCGCGGCTATCAGTCCGGTCCCGGCCACGGCGGCGACGACCGCGCTCACCGGCGCGAACCCGCCACGCCGGCGCCCCCGGCGCCCGTGCCCGGTGTGCCGCTGGGCGGCCCGCCGCGCGGCCCGGCCACCCGGGCGGCCGTGGCCGCCGCTCCCGCCGGCGCCGTCGTTGCCGCCGCCGCTCGCCGGGATGATGGTCGTCCTGTCGTCGCTGTTCACGTGGCCACTGCTTTCTGTCCAGGTCGGCTGGTCGGATACCGACACCTGGGAGACCCCCCGGCGGAACGCCGATAACAGAAACTCCGTACGAATGTTCCGGCGACTTGGTCAGGTGATCCGGTCGGCCGCTCCGGTCGGCCCCACCGGTCGGCCCCACCTGCGGGCTCAGCCGGCCGGGGCCTCCGGGGCCATGTCGTAGGTGACGAACATCGTCCGGGTGGCGACCTGGTCGTACTTGCTGCGCGCCCGGTGGTTGTCGTCCGCGGTGATCCAGCGCACGGTGCTCCAGCCGCGCTCGGCGGCGATCTCCCGCAGCCGGGCCAGCAGTTCGTCCACCGCCCCGCCGCCGCGCACCTCGGGAGCGACGAACAGGTCGTCCAGGAACCCGGCCACCGTGCCGTGCAGCGGCCGGGCGAACGGCCGGAAGTGCGCGAAGCCGACGGGCGTCCCCGCGCCGTCCCGGACCAGCAGCCCCTCCACCTCGTGCTCCGGGTCGTTGAGCCAGGACCACACCAGCTCGGCCTTCTCCTCCGGCATCGGCACCCGGTAGAACTCGCAGTACCCGCGGAAGAGTTCGCGCCAGCGCGGGTAGTCCCCCTGCTCCGGCGCACTGATGCTCCAACGGTTCGCGGCGGTGGTGCTCAACTCGGTCTCCTCGCTGGTCGAACGGCTCGGACCAGCATGCCGCCCCGCGACCCGCCCGCCGATCTCCACCCCGGCCAACACCACCCGCCCCCGCACTCCACTCCGGCGCTTCCCAGCCGGCCGCTCTCCGGCTCCACCCGGGGAACGCGACGGCGGCCGGGCCGGAGCCCGGCCGCCGGGAGCGAGCCGTTCGGGGTGAGCCGCCGGAAGCGAGCCGTTCGGGGTGAGCCGTCGGAGTGAGGGTCAGAGACGCTCGGGGACGGGGTTGCCGACCGCTTCGATGGCGCGGCGGACCGGGACCTTCGCCAGGACGGCGAACCCGATCACGAAGAAGATCAGCAGCGAGATGATCGCCGAGCGGTAGCTGCCGGTGACCTGGTAGGCGAGGCCGAAGACCAGCGGGCCCATCCAGCTGGTGCCACGGTCGCTGACCTTGTAGAGGCTGAAGTACTCGGCCTCCCGGCCCGCCGGGATCAGGTGCGAGAACAGCGAGCGGGAGAGCGCCTGGCTGCCGCCGAGCACCAGGCCGATCATGCAGGCCAGGACGTAGAACCAGGCCGGCTGATGGGCCGGCATGAAGTAGCCGAGGGCCAGCGTGACCACCCAGCCGACCAGCGAGCCCAGGATGGTCTTCTTGGCGCCGTGGCGCTGGGCGATCCGGCCGAGCAGCAGGGCCCCGCCGATCGCCACGATCTGGACGATCAGCACCGCGATGACCAGGGTGCCCTGCTCCATGCCGAGTTCCTCGCTGCCGTACAGCGAGGCCTGCGAGACGACGGTCTGGATGCCGTCGTTGTAGCAGAGGAAGGCCGCCAGGTAGAGCAGCGTCAGCGGGTGCTTGCGCATGCTCTTGAGGGTGCGGCCGAGTTCGCGCAGGCTGCCGGCGGCCGGCTGGTCCGGCGCGGCCTCGGCGCGCGCCCGGACGACGCCGGCCCGGGAGGGCAGCCGCAGCATCGGGACGAGGGTGAACAGCGCCCACCACAGGCCGGCCGAGGCCAGGCAGATCCGCACGGCGGTGCCGGAGGAGAGGCCGAGCGCCTCGTGGCCCTGGAACAGCGCCAGGTTGGCGATCAGCAGCAGCCCGCCGCCCGCGTAGCCGTAAGCCCAGCCCTTGGAGGAGACGGCGTCGCGCTCGTCGGGGGCGGCCAGGCCCGGGAGGTAGGCGTAGGAGAGCGCCACGGACACCGCGTACGAGATGTTGGCGACCACCAGCAGCGCGCCGCCGAGCAGGTAGCGGTCGCCGCCGAGGAAGAACATCCCCATGGTGGCCAGCGCGCCCACGTAGGCGAAGCCGCACATCAGCTCCTTGTGCCGCCCGGTGCGGTCGGCGACCGTGCCGGTCAGCAGCATCGCCGCGACCGAGATCAGCACGGAGAAGGAGACCGTGTACGGGAAGAACGATCCTGCACGGATCGCCAGGCCGAGCGGGTGCACGTCGCCGGACGCGTCGGCGGCGTTCTTCGCCACCTCGGTCAGGTACGGCCCCAGGAAGACCGTCAGGACGGTGGCCGAGAAGGCGGCGTTGGCCCAGTCGTTGATGTACCAGCCGAACTGCATCCGGCGCAGGGCGCGGCCGTCGTCGGCGGCCGCCGGAGGCGACGAGACGTCGTCCGGCAGGTGGTCCGTGGTGCTCATGGGCTCCTATTTCACTGTGCTGGAGCCGGTGCTGCCGTCCGTCCAGCAGCCGCGCTCGCCGAGGACGCCCTTCAGGACGTCGATGCGATCCGCCATGATGCCATCCACACCCAGGTCGAGGAGAGACCGGATCCGTGTGGCATCGTCCACAGTCCACACGTGGACCTGCAGGCCGAGGCGGTGGGCGGCCCGGACGAAGGCCCGGTCGACCACCCTGACCCCCCGGTGCCGCTCCGGCACCTGGGCGCACACCCCGGCGAACGGCGCCCCGCCCCGCGCCAGCGGGCCCGCCAGCGAGCGCAGCCGCAGCCGGGCCACCTCGCGCGGGCCGAGCGAGGTCGCCAGCCGGGGGCCGGCGGCGGCGCGCACGGCGGCGATCCGGCGGTCGGAGAAGCCGCCGACGCAGACGCGGTCCCAGGCGTTCGTCCGGCGGATCGCCTCGACCAGCGGCCGCACGGCGGGCGCCGCCTTCACGTCCACGTTGAACCGGGCGCCGGGGAACGCCCCGAGCAGGTCCTCCAGCAGCGGTACCGGCTCGGTGCCCCCGATCCGGGCCCGCCGGACGGTCTCCCAGGGCAGCTCGGCGACCGCCCCGGCGCGGTCGGTCACCCGGTCGAGCCGGGAGTCGTGGAAGGCCACCAGCACGCCGTCCGCGGTGGCGTGCACGTCCGTCTCCAGGTAGCGGTAGCCCAGCGCCACGGCGGCCTCGAACGCGGCGAGCGAGTTCTCCGGGTGCCCGAGCTCACCGCCCCGGTGCGCGAAGGCCAGCGGCCCCGGGTGGTCGAGGAAGGGGTGCATGCGGTGCTCCGAGCTGCGGGGACGGGACGCCGCGCGGCCCGCTCCGATGGCGCCTCGGACCGCGCGCGTTACAGTATTACGCACCCTGTCAAGGAGTAACGGCGGTGGGCGTCGGCTCCGGCGACGCCCCGGCAGTGACGAGCCGATGGATCTGTGCGGTCACCAGGTCGGTGGGCAGGGTGGGGGCGAGTGCGGTGTCGTCGATCTTGCAGAACACCGCGCGGTTGTCACCGACCGCCGCGTACAGGTAGAGCCAGGTGGATCCGCCCCGGGTGGTCGCCGCCCCGGTGGACGACAGGAGCCGGAAGCCGACGACCGGCACCTCCGAGGCCTGCGAGGCCACCGGCTCGACCTCCAGCGGCTCGGCGCCGAACCGGTCGCTCAGCCGGAGGCTCGTGCAGCTGCCCCCGTGGACGGCGTCCCGCAGCGCCTCGAAGCGTTCCCGGGCCCGACCGCCGGGGACGGCGGCCACCTCGACCAGCGTCCGGTTGCTGCGGGTGTTGTCGCCGGTGACGTACGTGCGCCGGGCGGCGCCGGCCGACTGCTCGATCATGGCGTCGAGGACCGGTGCACAGCCCGGACTCCGCTTGGCCGCCCTGGCGATCGTCTCCGCCGTGGTGTCGGACACCGGCGCCTCCTCCTCGGTGGTGGTGCCCGCCGGCAACTCGGAGACGGGCACCAGCGTCGCCCTCAGCTGCTCACGGGACAGCGGCGCGAGCGGGCGCCAGGCGGTCGCGGCCTCCGGCGGCACGGAATGCGGCGCCCGGGCCGCGGAGGCGGACTCGGCGGGCCGTACGTCCGGGTCGGCCGTGCAGCCCACCACGAGGGCGAGCAGCCCCAGAGCCACCGGTACCGTGCGTGCGGCGCGCCATGTCAAGGTTGTCTCCCGTCCCCTGCCCGGTCTCCGGGCCGCCCCTCGGAACGGGACGGCGGCGGGCGCGGCCATTATGGTCGCGGGGCGCGGTGTCCCGCCTCGGGTTTTCCGTCCTCGAACGGTCCGGTGGTCAGGCGCTCCTCGAACTCGTCGGTGCGGCGCAGGTCGTAGAGGTAGGACTTGCCGGCCTTCCAGCTGCGCCAGGGGCCGAGCGGCGGGAACGGGCCTTCTCGCGTACGGCCGGACAGCGGCCAGCCGTTGGCGGTGCCGTCGGCCCCCACGGTGCACCAGCCCCGCTCGGGCAGCCACCGGCACCACACGTCGAGGTCCAGGCGCGGGAAGGACGGCCGGCCGTTGAACTCGCCGTCCCTGCGGTAGCCGTAGACCAGGCCGTCCGCCCGGCGCACGAACTCGATCGACACGGCCGCTCCCCCTCACCGTCCAACTGCTGGACGGGAAAGGCTATGTGCCCGGGTTGCCGGGGTGCGGGGTCGGGGGGGCCGCGCGGATGCTGGGGGTGGAGGTGGCGGCGGATGGGGTTGCGGCGGTTGGCGGAGGTGTCGCGGGAGGTGGCGGCGGAGCCCGGGCGGCGGGCGAAGGTGGGCCTGTTGGCGGGGTGTCTGCGGGAGCTGGGGGCCGAGGAGGGGGCGGCGGCGGTGGTGCTGCTGTCGGGTGAGGCGCAACGGTTGCGGACGGGGGTGGGGTGGGCGGCCCTGCGGGAGTTGCCGGCGCCGGCGGTGGCGGCCTCGCTCGGGGTGCGGGAGGTGGAGCGGGAGCTGGAGCGGATCGCCGGGGTGCACGGGGCGGGGTCGCAGGCCGAGCGGCGGCGGCTGCTCGCGGGTCTGTTCGGGCGGGCGACCGAGGTGGAGCAGGGGTTCCTGCGGGCGGTGCTGGTCGGGGACCTGCGGCAGGGGGCCCTGGACGTGCTGGTCGGGGACGCGGTGGCACAGGCGGCCGGGGTGCCGGTGGCGGCGGTGCGGCGGGCGTTGATGTTCCGGGGGTCGGCGCGGGCGGTGGCGCGGGCCGCGCTGGGCGGTGGCGCGGAGGCCCTGGCGGAGTTCCGCCTGGAGGTGGGGCGGCCGGTGCGGCCGATGCTGGCGGCGGCCGCACTGGACGTGGCGTCGGCGCTGGAACGGACGGGTGCGGCGGCGCTGGAGTGGAAGCTGGACGGGATCCGGGTGCAGGTGCACCGGGACGGCGGGGAGGTCGCGGTGTTCACCCGCAGCCTGGAGGACATCACGGCGCGCGTCCCCGAGGTGGCGGAGGCGGCGCTGGCCTTGCCGTTGCGCTCGGCGGTGCTGGACGGCGAGGCGATCGCGCTGGGTGCGGACGGGCGGCCGCGTCCGTTCCAGGAGACCGCGGCGCGCACCGCCACCCGGCGGGATCCGGACCGGCTGCGGGCCGAAGTCCCGCTCAGCGTACGGTTCTTCGACCTGCTGCACCGGGACGGCGAGGACCTGGTGGACCGCCCGGGCCGGGAGCGTTGGGCGGCACTGGCCGGGGCGGTGCCGGAGGGTCTGCGGGTGGCCCGGATCGAGACCGGGGACCGGGCGGAGGCGCTGGCGTTCTTCCGCGGGGCGCTGGCGCTCGGCCACGAGGGGGTGCTGGTGAAGGACCCGGCGGCCGGGTACGCGGCCGGGCGGCGCGGGGCGGGCTGGATCAAGGTGAAGCCCCGGCACACCCTGGACCTGGTGGTGCTTGCGGCGGAGTGGGGCAGCGGCCGGCGGCAGGGGTTCCTGAGCAATCTGCACCTGGGGGCGCGGGCGGCGGGCGAGCCGGGCCTCGGCCCGTGGGTGATGCTCGGGAAGACCTTCAAGGGGCTGACCGACGCCACGCTCGCCTGGCAGACCGCCGAGCTGCTCGCCCGGGAGGTCGACCGGGACGCCCGGACGGTGCGGGTGCGGCCGGAACTGGTCGTCGAGATCGCCTTCGACGGCCTCCAGCGCAGCCCCCGCTACCCCGCCGGACTGGCCCTGCGGTTCGCCCGGGTGGTGCGGTACCGGCCGGACAAGAGTGCCGCCGAGGCCGACACCGTGGCCTCCGTAAGGGAGTTGGCCGCCGCCGAAGGCCTGTGAGGCCGCCCGCGCTTGTGAGACCGCCCGCGCCGCCCGCCCGCCGACCCGCCTGCCGACCCGCCCGACGGCGTTCCGACGGCGTTCCGACGGTTGAAACGCATTGCGCGGCAAGGGCGTTCACACAGGAGCCGAATCGGCCATTCTTGACGATCCGCCCGCCGCACCCCTCCGTGGACGGACCAGCGGCGGCTAGGTTGACCGTGACAACGAGAGGCGGCCGCCGGGCAGCCGGCGGCGCCCTGGCGAGAGGTGCCCGACATGCAGGTGAGCGTCGACCGGGACCGTTGCTGCAGCTCCGGGATGTGCGTGATGAACGCCCCCGCGGTCTTCGACCAGGACGAGCGCGACAGTCTGGTGAGGCTCCGTCAGACCGTCGTGCTGCCCGAGCAGTTCGACGACGTCAAACTCGCCGCCGATCTCTGCCCGGGCCGGGCGATCACCGTCACCGAGGGCGAGCCCGCCCGGACCGAGGCCTGACGGCCCCCGGCGCCGGCCCCGCACGCCGCCCCGGACCCGCCCCGGACTCCCGACACCCCACGAGGACACCCGCGCCCTGAGGAGACCCCCGCCTTGACCTCCGTACCCACCGCCCCCGCCGTCCCGCTGCTGCCCGCCCCGCACTCCAGTGGCTGCCCGTTCGGCCCGCCGCCCGCGTACACCGAGGCCGCCGCCACCGCGCCGATGACCAGGGCCGAACTGCCCGACGGCGACTCCTGCTGGCTGGCCACCGGCTACGCCGAGGTCCGCGCCGTGCTGTCCGACCGCCGGTTCAGCGCCGACGTGCGCCACCCGGCCTTCCCGCTGCTGGTCGCCGGCGCCCGCGAGGAGCTGGTCACCGACAACCCGTCCTTCCTGCGGCTCGACGACCCCGAGCACGCCCGCCAGCGCCGCATGGTCACCGGGGACTTCCTGGTCAAGCGGGTGGAGGCGCTGCGCCCGGAGATCCAGCGGATCGTGGACGAGGCACTGGACCGGATGACCGCGGGCCGGACCACGGCCGACCTGGTCACCGAATTCGCGCTGCCGGTGCCCTCGCTGGTGATCTGCTCGCTGCTCGGCGTGCCGTACGAGGACCGCGACCGCTTCCAGGGCCTGAGCCGCACGCTGCTCAGCCGGGACAGCACCGTGGAGGAGCTCCGGGCGGCCCAGGACGAGGTCCTGGACTACCTGCGTGACCTCACGGCCCGCAAGCGCGCCCAGCCCGAGGACGACGTCCTGAGCCGGCTCGCGGCGCGGGACGACCTGAGCCCGGACGACGTGGCCGGCACGGGCGTGCTGCTGCTGATCGCCGGGCACGAGACGACCGCGAACATGATCTCGCTGTCCACCGCGCTGCTCCTGGAGCAGCCGGAGCAGATCGCCAGGCTCGCCGATCCGGCCGCGCTGCCCGGCGCGGTGGAGGAGCTGCTGCGGCTGCTCACCATCGTGCACACCGGGCTGCCCCGGGTCGCGCTGGAGGACGTGGAGCTGGGCGGGGTCACCATCCGGGCCGGGGAGGGCGTGATCGCGATGCTCTCCACGGCCAACCGGGACGAGGCGGTGTTCGGCGGCGGCGACCACCGCTCGCCGGACGAGCTGGACCTGGACCGGGACGCCCGGCGGCACCTGGCGTTCGGCTTCGGCGTGCACCAGTGCCTGGGGCAGCCGCTGGCCCGCGCCGAGCTGCAGATCGCCCTGGAGACGCTGTTCCGGCGGCTGCCGGGGCTGCGGCCGGCCGGTGAGCGCCGGTTCCGCACCGAGTCGTTCATCTACGGGATGCGGTCACTGCCCGTGACCTGGTGAGCCGACCGACCCGGCGGTCCGACTGACCTGGTGGTCCGGCGGCCCGGCGGTCCCGTTGGCCCTGAGGTCCCGCCGCAGGCCGGGCGCCGGACGCCGGGTGCGCGGGTCACCCGGCTGGCCCCGGCGCCGGGGCGGAGGCAGGCTGGAGGGGCGAGTGACAGACCCGGCCCAGCCGCGCCTGCGTCCGGGCGTGCCGGAGCCGGCCGAGGAGACGGAGCCCGCGATGACCGACATGAGCGAACGCTCCGGAGTGAGCACCGACCGCGAGGAGGACGTCCGCGCCGCCGATCCGGAGGAGGGTGTCACCTCGATGCAGAACCTGCACGCGCAGGACACCTCCCAGGCGGAGGGCGACCCCATCCTGGACGAACCCGGCGCGAGGGGCCCGGAGCGGGCCTGACCGTCCGCCACACCGATCCGACCGCCCGGCGGGACCGGGCGGTCCTTGTGACCGCAGGTGTCGTTGCCCGGGCGGCGGCGCACCGGCGGGGGAGGATAGGCGCATGACCGAACACGATCAAACCGACCGGCAGACCCGGCCGCCCACGGACCCGCGCACCTCGTGGGCGACCTGGACCACCCAGTCGATCATCAGCGGCCCCGGCGGGGTCGTCACCACCGAGGTCGGCCCCATCTCCGGCGACCTCACCGTGCACACCACGTGGGTGGACGGCGAGGCGCGGCTGACCGTCCAGTACACCGGCGCGCTGGACTGGTACACGGTGTCCGGCAGCCCGGTCGCCGCGGCGGACGAGAGCACCGCGCGGGCCATCCACCAGGCGATGGTGAACGGCGTCAAGGCGGGGCACGGAGCGGTCGCCCCGCCCCCGGCCCTCGGCGGCTGACCGCGCCCCTGCGTACGGAACGGGACGGCCCCCGGCGCGGCCCTCTGTGCGGCAGCCGCGCGGCCCTCGGCGCGGAACGGCGCGGCCCTCGTGTCCGGCGGACCGGGCGCGGGGGCCGCGCGGCGGCCGCTACTCGGTGATCTCCACCCCGCGCCAGAAGGCCACCCGGCCCCGGACGTGCTCCGCCTCCGGCTTCGGGTCGGCGTAGTACCAGGCGGCGTCCGGGTTGGCCTGCCCGGCCACCTCCACCGTGTAGTAGTTGGCCGTACCCTTCCAGCTGCACACCGTGGTGGTGTCGGAAGGCCGCAGGAACTCGGCCCGGACCGCCTCCAACGGGAAGTAGTGGTTGCCCTCGACGAGGACGGTGTCCTCGCTCTCGGCGACGACGGTGCCCTGCCAACTCGCTGTGGTCATGGGCCGATTCTGCCGCACGGGCACGCCCGCGACCCGGGCTTCGGGAGGATTGCGCGCCCCGGGGCGGCCCGGGGCGGCGCGGCGCGGCCCGGGGCGGTGCGGGCGGGTCAGGGCAGCGGGTGGGCGTGCACCGGCAGGTGCGGGGTCTGGTGGCCGCCGCTGGCGAGCATCCGGACCTCCCCGGCCTCGCTGATCTCGGCCCGGACGATCCCGCTGGCGTCCTCGTAGACGGGGTGCCCGCCCGGGCCCTTGGCGCTGGTCCGGACGACCACGACCACGTCCTGCGGGGCCTGGGTGCCGGGCGTGCCGGGGAAGGTGAGGGCGTAACGGTCGACGGGTTTCATCAGCGGATCCTGCTCCTCACGTCTCAGACGCTCGCCCCGGCGGCCCGGGCGTGGGAGCCCCGCACCTCCAGCTCGTCGAGCAGCCGCGCGGTGGCCTCGGCGACCGCGTCCACGGCCCGGTCGAAGGCCTCCCGGTTGTGGGCCGCCGGTGCACGGAAACCGGACACCTTGCGGACGTACTGCAGCGCGGCGGCGCGGAAGTCCTCCTCGTCGGCATCGGGTGTGAGGGGTGGGCGCAGCGTCTTGATGTTGCGGCACATGAACCCAGTCTTGCGCGCGGGGGCCGCCGAGGCGAGCGGCCTGCGCCGTACGCCCCCGATTCGTCACACGGGCCTCACGGGGACGTCATCCGGGCGGATTAGGATTTCCGACGAACGAATTCCCTCGCCCACGCACCCCGCCACGCACCCGGCCGGGCGCGGGCATCACCCCGGAGTCACCCCTTGCCTCTCGCGCTGTTCGCGCTGGCCGTCACCGCTTTCGCCATCGGGACCACCGAATTCGCCGCCATGGGGCTGCTCCCCCAGGTCGCCGACAGTCTGCACGTCTCCATCCCGCAGGCGGGCTGGCTGATCTCCGCGTACGCGCTGGGGGTGGTGGTCGGCGCGCCGCTGCTCACCGCCCTGGCCGCCGGGAAGCCCCGCAAGGCGGTGCTGGTGGCGCTGGCCGGGCTGTTCGCGACCGGCAACCTGCTGTGCGCGCTGGCCCCCGACTTCTGGACGCTGGCCGCCGCGCGGCTGATCACCGGGCTGCCGCACGGCGCCTTCTTCGGCGCCGGGGCGGTGGCCGCCGCCGAGCTGGTGGCGCCGGACCGGCGGGCCCGGGCGGTCGCGGTGATGTTCTCCGGGCTGACCGTCGCCAACATCGTCGGCGTCCCGGCCGCGACCCTGCTCGGCCAGCACCTGGGCTGGCGGGCGACGATGCTGGTGGTGGTGCTGATCGCCGCCGCCGGGACGCTCGCCATCGCCCGGCTGGTGCCGGCCCTCCCCTCCCCCGGCCAGTCCGGGCTCCGGCACGAGCTGCGGGCCTTCCGCAGCGGCCAGCTGTGGCTGGCGCTGGCCACCGTGATGGTCGGCTGCGGCGGGATGTTCGCCTGCTACAGCTACATCGCGCCGCTGCTCACCGAGGTCTCCGGATACGCGACCGGCTCGGTCACCGGGGTGCTGGCGCTGTTCGGGGTGGGGATGACGCTCGGCAACGTGATCGGCGGGTTCGCCGCCGACCGGGCGCTGCGGCCGACCGTCTGCGTCTCCTTCCTGCTGCTCTCGGCCACGCTCGCGCTGTTCGCGGTGACCGCGCACGCCCGCTGGTCGGCGGCCGTCACGGTGGTGCTGATCGGGCTGTTCGGGTTCGCGATCGTCCCGGCGGTGCAGACCCTGGTGCTGCAGAAGGCGCGCAGCGCGCCCACCCTGGCCTCGGCGACGGTGCAGGGCGCGTTCAACCTGGCCAACGCCCAGGGGGCCTACTTCGGCGGGCTGGCCCTGGCCGCCGGGCTCGGCTGGACCTCGCCGCCCCTGGTGGGCGCCGGGCTGGCCGCGGCCGGCGCCGTGGTCGCGGTGCTGGCCTGGGCGGCCGACCGGCGCCCGCCCGCCCCGGTGCCGTTGGAACCGGCCGCGGGGCGGACGGGCGCTGGCCTGTCGGCCGCGGAGCGGGCGGGCACCGGCCTGCCAGCGGCGGAGCCGACGGGCGTGCCGCTGGCACCGGCCCCGTAGCAGTCAGCCGCGGCGCAGCGCGGTGAGCTCCGTCGGGGCCGCGCCGCGCCACCAGGTGGGGTCGGCCGAGCCGTCGGTGGTGCGCCCGTCGCGGTGGACGTAGTGCCGGACGTCGCGGCCCGGCTCGGCGAACTCGCCGGCCAGGGCGCGCTCCAGCCACTCCGCGCCGAAGCGGAAGGCCTCGGCGGCCACCCCGCCGAGCGGGTGGAACTCGTCCTCGTAGACCCGCAGCTCCTTCGGGGCCCGGACCCGCTCGAAGCTCGCCAGGGCCTGGCCGAGGTCGGTGAGCTCGTCGAACTCGCCGATCCCGTAGAGCACCGGGCAGGTGATCTCGGCCACCAGGTCGCCGAGCGGCATGCGGTGGGCGAGGTCGCGGTCGAAGGCCTCCTCGTCGGTGTACCCGGCCATGTACATGTAGTTGTTCTTGAAGGTCGGCTGGGCCCGCTCGAAGATCGTGGCGAAGTCCCCGGTGACGGCCTCGAAGGCGGCGAGCGCGGCGATCCGGCGGTCGGTGGCGGCGGCCCGGGAGCCCCAGTAGCCGCTCATCGAGATGCCGAACATGCCGATCCGGTCGGCGTCGACCTCCGGGAGCCCGGCCAGGTGGTCGAGGTAGCGGCCGATCGCCCGCTCGTAGTTGCCGAGGTCGACGGTCAGCCCGTCGGCCCGGGTCTTGCCCTGCCCCGGGCCCTCGATGGAGAGCGCGACGATGCCGCGGGAGGTGTAGTAGCGCTCGGCCGCCCAGATGTAGTCCTCCTTGATCATGTCCATCCCGGGGCCGAGGATGACGGCGGGCGCGTTCTCGACCCGCCCGGCGGGCAGGTGCAGCAGGGCGTGGATCGTCGAGCCCTCGAAGTCCAGCACCACCCGCCGGACCCGGCCGTCGCGCAGGGCGCCCAGGCGGTCCACGCAGTGGTCGGTGTGGGCGCGCAGCACCGCCTTGCGCGGGTCGGCGGCGTCGAAGATCGAGTACTGGGCCCGGCCCCACATGACGGCGGCCCGCAGGTAGAGGTCGGCGGCGGTCTGCGCGAAGCCGGCGCGCTCGTGGTGGGCGGCGCGCTCCTCGGCCTGGCCGGCCACCGTCGCCCACGCCTTGGGCAGCATGGCACCGCTCCTGACCAGGGCGAAGACCTTGGCGAAGTCGGTGTGGTCGTGGCCGAGCTGCTCCATCGTCCCGACGGCCTCGGGGTGCAGCGCGTCGAAGCCGCCCTGGGCGAGGGCGATGTCCAGGGCCCAGTTCTGGCCGGTCGAACGGATGGTCATGACGGTCTCCTCCTGGAGCGGGATAGCTAAGTACTTACTGGCTAAGTACTTATTCATTAAGTACTGAGGCTAGGCTGCTGTCAACCCGCCGAGGCCGAGGAGGAACCCCCACCATGACGACGGCACCGCCGCCCGCCCCCGAACGCGCCCAGGCACTCGACCGCCTGGCCCGCGCCGCCTACCGCCTCAGCGCCGCGGACTCCCGGCTGCGCGGGCGCGCCACCCGCACCCCGGGCGCCCTGTCCCTCACCCACGCCCGGGCCCTGCGCACCCTGGCCGAGCAGGGGCCGCTCAGCATCACCCAGCTCGCCGCCGGCACCGAGACCACCGGCCCGGCCACCACCCAGCTGGTGAACGGCCTGGTCAACGCCGGCTACGTCACCCGCACCCGCCCGCCCGAGGACAAGCGGTCCGTCCTGGTCGCCCTCACCGAGGAGGGCCGGGCCCGGCACGAGCAGCGGCAGGCCGCCCTGGCCGAGGCCCTGCACGCCGACCTCGACGACTACGACGAGGAGGCCCTGGACCGGGCCGCCGAGGTGCTGCGCCGGCTGTCCGCCGTCTACGACCGGCTGTAGCGGCTGTAGCGGCGGACGGGCCGGCGCGGCCCCGGGACCAGGTCTCAGACCTCCCGGTGCGCCTCGGCGAGGAGCAGGTAGCCCTCGCCGTTGGCCTTGATCCCGGCCCGCTCCTCCTCGGTCAGCTCCCGGCGGACCTTGGCCGGGACGCCCGCGACCAGCGAACCGGGCGGGACATCCGTCCCCTGGGTCACCACCGCACCCGCCGCGACCAACGAACCGGTGCCGATCCGGGCGCCGTTGAGGACGGTGGCGTTCATCCCGACCAGGACGTCGTCCTCGACGGTGCAGCCGTGCAGCACCGCGCTGTGGCCGACCGAGACCCGCTCGCCGACCACCAGCGGGAAGCCGGGGTCGGCGTGCAGGGTGCAGTTGTCCTGGATGTTGCTGCCCGCGCCGACGGCGATCGACTCGGCGTCGCCGCGCAGCACCGCCCCGTACCAGACGCTCGCCCCGGCGGCGACGGTGACGTCCCCGACCACGACGGCGTTCGGCGCGAGGAAGGCGCCCGGGTCGACGGCGGGCACCTTGCCCTCGACGGTGGCGATCAGCGGCTCTGCCATGGCTGGATCCTCCTGGTGGTGATCGGCTGCACTGTCGCCGGTCAGCGTAGGGGGCCGGTCAGGGCGCCGGGAGGGCGAGGTCAGGCGCGAGGTCAGGCGCGAGGTCGGGGGCGGCGGCGGACGCCTGCGGGCCGCACAGGGCGGTGACGATCACCTTGTTCCAGGCGGCGCGGCCGGCGGCCTCGTCGGGGACGTCGTAGATCGTGGTGTCGGCCGCGAACTGGCGCGTGCCGTCCGGGGAGCCGAGCATCATCGTGGTGTAGCCGGGGATGCCGCCGGAGTGGCCCCAGAACGTTCCGCAGGGCGTGTCCACGCGCTGCAGCCCGAGGCCGTAGGCCTGTCCCCCGCCGTGCGCGGTGGTCTGCTCCATCGCGGCGAGTTCGGCCGGCCGCAGCAGCCGGCCGCCGAGCAGGGCGCGCAGGAAGGCGGTCAGGTCGGCGGTGGTGGAGACCAGGCCGCCGGAGGGGCCGGCCATCGAGGGGTTGAGCAGGGTGACGTCCACCGGGCCGCCGGGGAGCTTGAAGTAGCCGTGGGCGTGCGGGCCGGGGATCAACGGGAAGTCACCGGGGTACCAGGTGCCGGTGAGGCGGAGCGGGCGGATGATCCGGCGGGCGACCTCGTCGCTCCAGCTGTGGCCGGTGAGCTTCTCGATGATCATCCCGATCAGCACGTAGTCGGTGTTGGAGTACTTCCAGTCCTGCCCCGGGGCGAAGCTGGGCGGGTACTTGTTCGCGATGTCCACCAGGTCCTGGAGGCGGTAGGAGCGGTAGCGGCGGCCGTCCAGCCAGTCCTGGTCGTCGAAGCGGAAGGCCGGGTCCTTGGTGTAGTCGGCGACGCCGCCGGTGTGGTCGAGCAGTTGGCGGACGGTGATCTCGGTGCTGTTGGGGACGATGCCGGGCAGCAGGCACTCCAGCCGGTCGTCGAGGTCCAGCCGGTGTTCGCCGACCAGTTGGAGCAGGGTGGTGGCGACGAAGGTCTTGGTGGCGCTGCCGATCCGGAAGCTGCCCCTGGGGTCGGCCGGGGCGTTGCCCGCGAGGTCGGCCACACCGGTGGCGTTGCGCCAGACCAGGCGGCCGTCGGCGCGGACGGCGGCGAGCGCGGAGGTCCCGTAGCCGGGGTCGGTGATCCCGGCGAGGGCGGCGTCGGCGGCCGACCAGTCGCCGGGGCGGCCGGTGGCCCCGTCCGCCCCGGCGCCGGTGCCGCCGTCACCGGCGAGGCCGCCGGTGTTCTCGTCGGTGCTGTCGCCGACGCCGAGGCCGGCGGCGGTGAGGTGGAGGGCACCGTGGCAGCCGGCGGCCGGGCTCGAATCGGAGGGCGCGGCGAGGGCGGCCGGGGCGAGGGCCGCGAGCAGGGCCGCAGTCACGGCGGCCGTGACGGCGGCGCGCAGCAGCGGGCGGCGGAGCCGGCTGGCGGGGGCGGTCGGATCGGCGGTCATGCCGTTCTCCCTGGGTCAAGGCACCGGATCATCAACTCCGACTGATTCCATCGGTGTTGACACCATGGCAGGGCGGGCGGCGGCGGTCGTCAGCCTCCGGGAGGGCCCGCTACCCCGACCCCGGCCCGGGGCCGTACCCGGAGACGTCTCGGGGTACGGCCGGGGCCGGCCGGCGGTGGGTCAGGCCACCGGGGCCTTGGTGCGCAGGACCTCGATGAAGGCGCGCAGCCAGGCCGGGTGGTCGGGCCAGGCACGGGCCGAGACGACCACGCCGTCCACCACCGCCTCGCCCTCCACGAACTCGGCGCCGGCCGCCTTGATGTCCGGGGCGAGCGCGGGGTACGCGGAGGTGCGGCGGCCGTCGAGCACCCCGGCGGCGGCGGTGATCAGCGGGCCGTGGCAGATCTGCGCGACGGGCTTGTCGCCGGCGAAGAAGTGCCGGGCGATCCGCTGCACCTCCGGGTCGTTGCGCAGGTACTCAGGCGCGCGGCCGCCGGGGATCACCAGGGCGACGTAGTCGGCCGGGTCGACGTCGGCGAAGGCGAGGTCGGCGGGCCAGGTGTACCCGGGCTTCTCCGTGTACGTGTCGTAGCCGTCCACGAAGTCGTGCACCACGAACTGCAGGCGCTTCTTGGTCGGGGCGGCGATGTCGACCTGGTAGCCCTCCTCGCGCAGGCGCTGGTACGGGTAGAACACCTCCAGCGACTCGGCGGCGTCCCCGGTGACGAGCAGGATCTTCGATGTCATCGCCGACATCCCTCCACGTGATCGAACCTCGGTCCTGGTACGGGCCCGGGCGCGGTGGCCGCCGCGCCCGGGCCCGGTCCAACCTCCCGTACCCGGCGCGCCGTTGGCAACGGGGCGCACCGGACGTAGGGCGGTGCACTGCGCGGCGCGCGCGCCGGTCGCGAGCCGTGTGCGCCGGGGCGGGGGCGGGTACGGCCGGAGGCGGGAGCGGGTACGGCCGGGGGCGGGGGCGGGTACGGCCGGGGGCGGGGGCGGGTACGGCCGGAGGCGGGAGCGGGTGCGGCGGCGGTGCGGCGCCCGGCTGTGGGGGCGTCGCGGGCGAGGCCTAGACTCTCGTGCTGCCCGCCCACCGACCGTCCACGACCCGTCCACCGGCCGTCCACCGGCCGCGGCCGGAACCGCCCCGGAGGAGCCCATGACCGACCGCACGACCTACCTCGTCCTCCCCGGGTACCAGAACTCGGGCCCGGAGCACTGGCAGACCCGCTGGGAGGCCGCCGACCCGGAGGCCTTCCGCCGGGTCGAGCAGGCCGACTGGGACCACCCGGACCGGACGGACTGGGTGGCGCGGGTGGACGCGGCGGTGGCCGCGGCCGCCGCCGACGGGCCGGTGGTGCTGGTGGCGCACAGCCTGGGCTGCGTCACCGCCGCCGACTGGGCGGCCGGTGCGTCCGCCGAGCGGACCGCCGCCGTGCGGGGCGCGCTGCTGGTCGCCCCCGCCGACGTGGACCACGCCGACATACCGGAGCTGCTGGGCTTCCGGCCGGTAACCCTGGAGCGCTTCCCGTTCCCGACCGTCGTGGTCTCCTCCACCGACGACCCGTGGATCACCCCGGAGCGGGCCCGGGAGTTCGCCCGGGCCTGGGGCTCCCGCTACGTCGAGCCGGGCGCGTACGGACACCTCAACGCGGACTCCGGGCTGGGCGACTGGCCGGAGGGCCGGAAACTCCTCGCGGAGCTGTGAGCACATGATCGGGGGGACCATGGACGAGTGGACGGAGCTGCGCCGGCGCCACCGGACGCCGCGGGCCAGGCGGCTACTGGCCCGGCTGCTGCTCGCCGCGGGGGCGGCGGCCGTCCTGCTGTACACCGAGGGCCAGTGGGAGAGCCGCTCGGGCGGCCTGATGCTGGTCGCCGACCTGCTGAACCGGCCGGAGCTGCTGCTCGGCGGCGCGCTCGGCACGCTGATCGCGGCCGCCTGGCTGAGCGACCGCCGCACCGCCGTACGGGCCGCCACCCGGGCGGTCACGGTGACCGCCGGGGTGGTGTTCCTGCTCGGCGTGCTGGCCGCGCACAAGGTGTCGGCGGCCGAGACCCGCAGCCGGGAGGACGCGCCGGCCGGTGCGGAGCGCGCGCTGGTGGTGGTGCACCGCTCGTACGCCTCCGGGCCGCAGGCCGGTGAGCACTGGCAGGTGCTGCTGGAGAGCGGGCAGGGCTGGTCGGCCCGGCGCTGGCTGCTGGCGGACGTCGGCGGCGGCCCGGACGACGCCCGGCTGGTGACGGCGAGTTGGACGGGGCGCAGCCAGATCACCGTGGTCACCGACTCCTACCGGCGGGTGTTCAACCTCGACCAGGACACCGGCGATCCGGTCGAGGCGCGGTAGACCGGCTCCCCGGCAGGTGCGGCCCCGCCCGAGTCCCGCACGCGTACGGGGACTCGGGCGGGGCCGCGGGCGTCACTGGTCCGACGGGTCGGGAGCGCCCGGCGGGGTGCCGGGGGCCGAGCGGCCGACCGTGCCGCCGTCCGACGGGGAGTTGCCGCGCGGGCGGCCGGTCGAGCCCGGGCTGGGCGCCCCCGTACAGGTCGCCGAGGACGGCGAACCGGTGGAGGTGCCGCACCCGGGGGTCGGCCGGACCGGGTCCGGGATGTGGACGGTGCTGAACTCCTTGTCCGGCATGGTCCGCACGGCGTCGCTCATGGCCTGCTGCCAGATCGGCCCCGGGCCGGTCGCCCCGAACACCTCGGGCTGGTACTGGCCGCCGATCCGGATGTTGCGCATCGGCACCTTGACGCCCGGGCTGCCCAGCCACACCGAGCCGGCCAGGTTGCCGGTGTAGCCGGTGAACCAGGCCGACTTCTTCTCGTCCGTGGTGCCGGTCTTGCCCGCGATCTGGCGGTCGTCGTCCAGCCGGAGGTCCCGCGCGGTGCCGCCCTTCTCGGTCACCCCGAGCAGCACGCTGTTGATCACGTCGGCGGTGTCCGGGGACATCACCTGGTCGCAGTGGGCCGGGGCCACCGGGACGTCCTTGCCGTCCACCGTGGTGATCCGGTTGATCGCCACCGGCGCGCAGTAGGAGCCCCGGGCGGCGAAGGTCGCGTAGACGTTGGCCATGGTCAGCGGGCTGACCTCCTGGGTGCCCAGGCCGAGGGCGGGCACCTCCTGCAAGGGGTCGCCGCTCGCCTTGCCGGTCACCCCCAGCTTGTTGGCCATCTGCTTGACGGCGCAGAGCCCGATCTCCTGCTCCATCTGCACGAAGTAGGTGTTGACCGAGAGCGCCATCGCCTGCTTGAGCTGGTACGGCCCCTTCTCGCTCGGGCTCTCGTTGGGGATCGTCCCCTCCTTCTTGCCCTTGCTGAGGTTCTTCCAGGTGCCGTCGCAGGTCTTCATCGTCGGCCAGTCCATCCGGTTCGGCGAGTCGTACTGCTGGGTCGGCGACAGGCCGGCCTCCAGGGCGGCGGCGGCCACGATCGGCTTGAAGTTGGAGCCGGGCTGGAAGCCGATGCCCCCGCCCATCGCCGCGTCCACGTTGAGGTTGACGACGGTCTGGTTCTTCTCCTTCGCCAGACCGTACGGGCGGGTCTGGGCCATCGCCAGGATCTTTCCGCTGCCGGGCTCGACCATCGTCATCGCGGCCGAGACCGGGTCGGTGACGTACACCTTGGTGGAGACGGCGTTCTGCGCGGCGGCCTGCTTGTCCGGGTCGAGGGTGGTGTAGATGTTCAACCCGCCGGTGTCCCACAGCTTCTTGCGCTCGGCGGCGCTCTTGCCGTAGGCCGGGTCCTGCTTGACCACGTGGCGGACGTAGTCGCAGAAGAAGCCCATGCCGGCCTGGGCGGTGATGCAACCGTTCTGCGGGTCCTTGTAGTTGAGGCCCAGCGGGGCGGCCTTGGCCTCGGCCGCCTGCTGGGCGGTGATGTGCCTGTTCTCCACCATCTTGTCGATCACGGTGTCCCGGCGCTTCTGCGCGGCCACCGGGTGCAGCTTCGGGTCGTACTGGGAGGGGTTCTGCACCAGCCCGGCGAGCATCGCCGCCTCGGGGAGGGTGAGGTCCTTGGCGTCCTTGCTGAAGTACCGCTGGGAGGCGGCCTGGATGCCGTACGCCTGGTGGCCGTAGAAGGTGATGTTCAGGTAGTTGGTGAGGATCTGCTCCTTGGAGAGGTCCTCCTCCAGCTTGATGGCGTACCGCAGTTCCTGGATCTTGCGGCCCAGGGTCTTGCGCTGCGCCTCGCGCACCGCGACCGGGTCGTCCCCGGCCATCTCGACGTTGACGTTCTTCACGTACTGCTGGGTGAGGGTGGAGGCGCCCTGCACGGCGGCGCCGCTCTCCGCGTTCTTGGTGATCGCCCGCAGCACGCCCTTGAGGTCGACGGCGCCGTGCTCGTAGAAGCGCGCGTCCTCGATGTCCACCTGGGCCTTGCGGATCAGCGGCGACATCTGCTCGGCGGTCAGCACGGTGCGGTCGCGCTCGTAGACCTTGGCGATCAGGCCGCCCTTGGCGTCGAAGATCTGGGTCGCCTGGGTGAGCGGCGGGGTCTTGAAGTCGTCGGGGATGCTCTCGAAACCCTCGGCGCCGCTCTTGGCGCCCAGTCCGACCGCGCCCGCGCCCGGGAGGATCAGCCCCGCCAGCAGGACGCCGCCCAGCACGCTGGAGCCGAGGAAGGTGGCCGCATGGCGCAGGAGTCCGAGCGGGGTCTCACGGCGCCTCGGGCGCGGGACCCAGGTGTCGCCCGGGTCCGGGGCAGGTATGCGGTTCTTCGGTGGCATGGTTCGAACACTACGGCCGTGAATCCCCACCGTGGGGGGCCTGTTGGCGAACTATTGTCACAAAATCGCGACAGGTTCGACTCATGTGTGAGGGTCGAACGTGGGTACACGCAGGGACAAGGGCCGTTCGTCCACGGCCCGTTGCCCCCGCTGCCCGTCGCCCCCTCCCAGGGTCGCGTCAGCCGGCGGCCGGGCAGAACACGTCCTCGGCCGGGCGACGGCCCGTCACCAGGAAGTCCGTCACCGCCGCGTCGCCGCAGGCGTTCCCGTTCGCCAGGTAGACGTCGTGACCGCCGGAGTCGACCGTCACCATCCGGGCCCGGTCGCCGAACGCCGCCCGGAGCCTGAGCGCGCCGGAGTACGGGGTGGCCGGATCGCGCAGGTTCTGCGCCAGCAGGACGTTCGCCGGGCCCCGGCCGGTCACCCGCACCGGCGGCTCGGCCGGGGCGAACGGCCAGAAGGCGCAGGGCATCACGTTCACCGGCATGCCCGCGGTGAGCGGCCGGGCGGCCCGGTCGGCGGCCGCGTCCTTGGCGTAGGCCGCCGGGTCGGCGGGCCAGCGGACGTCGTTGCAGAGCGTGCCGACGGAGACCGCGAGGGTGTTCTGCACCGCCGCGTCGGGCGGCACGACCGGGGCGGGCAGCGGGCGGCGGCCGAGGGCCGCCAGCATCAGCCGGGCCAGGTCGGGGAACCTGGCGTCCGCGTAGAGGCTGGTCAGCATGGACTCACGCAGCACATTGCCGTTCAGCTCGGCCGGGTTGGCGCCGGGCCAGGGCAGCGGGGCCGCGTCCAGCCGGGCGGCGAGGTCCAGGAACAGCGGGCGCACCTGCTCGGGAGTGTCCGCGACCCGGTCCGGATTGTCCGGCGCCGACGCCCACGCGGCGAAGTCGGGGAAGCGGTCCTCGGCGCCCTGGCCGAAGGCGGCCAGCCAGCCGCGGCCGACCTTCGACGGGTCCGGGTCGTCGTTGCTGTCCAGCACGACCCGGTCGGTGCGCCCGGGGAACATGGTGGCGTAGACGGCGCCCGCGTAGGTGCCGTACGAGGTGCCCCAGACGGAAAGCCTGCGCTCGCCGAGGGCCTGGCGGATCCGGTCGATGTCGCGGGCCTCGTTGGCGGTGGAGATGCTGCGCAGCACCGGGCCCCCGTTGCGCGCGCAGGTCTCGGCGACCCGGCGGGCGGTGGCCAGGTTGGTGTCGATCGAGCCGTCGGCGGCCGGCCAGGGGCGCAGGTTGACCATCGCCAGGTCGGCGTGGTCCAGGCCGCAGCTGACCGGGGTGGAGCCGCCGACGCCGCGCGGGTCGAAGCCGACCAGGTCGTAGCGGTCCAGGACGGACTGCGGGAGGCGGCCGACGGCGCTCGTGGGCAGGCCGATGCCGGAACCGCCCGGCCCGCCGGGCACGGTCAGCAGCACGCCGCGGCGCAGGCCCGGCTTGGCGGTGGCGATCCGGGAGACGGCGAGCGTGATCTGTTGGCCGTCCGGGTCGTTGTAGTCCAGGGGGACGGTGAGGTCGGCGCACTGCTGGCGGGGGTCGACCCGGCCCTGACAGGTGGTCCAGTCGAGGCCGCCCGCCCCGGAGTGCTCCGGGGCGGCGGCGGCAGCGGGGAGGACGGTCAGCACGGTGACGGCCAGGGTGGCGAGGGTGGTACCGGTGAGTTTCGACATGCCCAAGAGTCTGCTGCGGCAGGGGAGTCGGGCCCATGCCGCCAGCCGGTCGATCGGTGGTGGGGTAATCCCCCGTCGGCGGGCGGGGGCCGCCCCGCACCCGGCGGCGGCGCGCCGATCGTGCGGGCCCTGCGGGGTGACGGCGGGCCGTACGCCGATGATTTCGGGTGCCGGGGAGGAGATCTGAGGAGGCGTGAGGTGACGGCAGGGAGCCCGCAGGACGGAAGCGCGCTCGTGCACGAACACGAGCAGGGGCAGGAGCAGGGGCACGAGCACCGAGGCGAGGGGCCCGCCGCGCCCGTGGGGCACGGCCACGGCGATGCGCACGGCCCCGCGCACGGCCACGCGCACAGCCACGCCCACGGGCCCGCCGCGCCGGTCTCCGCCCGCCTGCGCAAGGTGATCGCGGCCGTGCTGATCCCGTTCGCGCTCGCCGTCGCCGTCGGCCTGGTGGCGCTCTGGCCGGGTGGGGTCCCGGCCCACCAGCACACCGGGGTCGGCTTCGACCAGCAGATCCGGCACGGGCGGGTCACCCGGATCCAGGAGCTGCCCTGCGGCGACCTCGGCCCCACCGACGGGGGCAGCTGCCGGCAGGGCACCGTCGAGGTCACCGACGGCCCGGACCGGGGCCGCACCTTCACCGTGGTCGTCCACCCGTCCGAGTCGCGGCGCTACGACCTCGGCGAGCGGGTCGTCCTCACGTACGCGCCGAACGCCCCGGCGGACCTCCGCTACAGCGTCGTCGACGTGGACCGGAACCTGCCGATGGGTGTGCTCGCCGGGCTGTTCGCCGTGGTCGTGGTGGAGATCGGCCGCTGGCGCGGGGTCGCCGCGCTGATCGCGCTGGCGATCAGCTTCGCCGTGCTGTCGCTGTTCATCCTGCCCGCCATCCTGCGCGGCTCGGACCCGCTGCTGGTGGCGATCGTCGGCGCCAGCGCGATCATGCTGATCGCCCTCTACCTGTGCCACGGGCTCTCCGCCCGCACCTCGGTGGCGGTGCTGGGGACGCTGGCGTCGCTGGTCCTGATCGGGGTGCTCAGCCTGGTCTTCGCCGCCTGGGCGCGGCTGACCGGCGACACCTCGGAGGAGACCGGGCTGGTCCACGGCCTCTACCCCGGCATCGAGATCCGCGGCCTGCTGCTCGCCGGGTTCGTGATCGGCTCGCTCGGCGTGCTGTTCGACGTGACGGTCACCCAGACCTCGGCGATCTGGGAACTGCACGAGGCCGACCCGACGATGGGCGCCGGCCGGCTCTACCGGACCGGCATGCGGATCGGCCGCGACCACATCGCCTCGACCGTCAACACCCTGGTGCTCGCCTACGCGGGTGCCGCGCTGCCGCTGCTACTGCTGTTCTCCGTCGCGCACCGGACGCTGGTGTCGGTGGCCACCAGCGAACTGGTCGCCGAGGAGATCGCCCGCACCCTGGTCGGCAGCATCGGACTGGTCGCGGCGGTGCCGGTCACCACCGGTCTGGCCGCCCTGATCGCCGCCGCCGACCACCCCCGAACGGCACCGGTCCCCACCGGGCGGCACCGGCCCGCCTGACGCCCCGGGAGGGGGAGCGGACGGGAGGTCAGAGGCCGAGCAGCCCCGGGTCCGAGGCCAGGGCGCGCAGCGGCTCGCGCGGGTCGGCGACCAGCCGGCGCGCCGCCAGGTCGAGGATGCCGCCCACCCCGGTGACCTCGGCGGCCAGCACGCCGTCCTCGCGGGTCAGCCGCTGCACCACCTGGAAGGTCTTGCCCCCCAGCCAGACGAACGCGCAGCTGATCTCCACCGTGTCCCCGGCGCGCAGCTCCCGCAGGTACTTCACGGTGGTCTCCAGCACCACCGGGCCGACGCCCTTGGCGACCAGCTCGGCCTGGCGGATCCCGGCCGCCTGCAGGTACTCCCAGCGGGCGTGCTCGGCGTACTGCAGGTAGACGGCCTGGTTCAGGTGGCCCTGGGTGTCGGTCTCGTAGCCGCGCACGGTGACCCGCGTGGTGAAGTCCTGATCGGTCATGCCCCGCACGCTACTCCAGCGGGACGGGCGGGGCGGCGTAACCTCCGTCACCACACCGGGGTTACGGGAGGGTGAGGATGCGCGGGCCGTCCTCGGTGACGGCGACGGTGTGCTCGATGTGGGCGGCGCGGCTGCCGTCCGTGGTGCGCAGGGTCCAGCCGTCCGGGTCGGTGTCGTAGTCGTCCCGGCCGCCGGCCGTCAGCATCGGCTCGATGGCCAGCACCAGGCCCGGGCGCAGCGGGTAACCCCGGCCGGGGCGGCCCTCGTTGGGGACGTGCGGGTCCTCGTGCATCCGGCGGCCGATGCCGTGGCCGCCGTGGCCGTCCAGCAGCCCGTACCGCGCGGAGCGGGCCACCGAGCCGACGGCGTGGGCGATGTCGCCGATCCGGTTGCCGACCACGGCGGCGGCGATCCCGGCCTCCAGGGCCCGCCGGGTGGCGGCGATCAGCTCGGCGTCCTCGGGGCGGGCGGGGCCGACGGTGAAGCTCACGGCGGAGTCGCCGCACCAGCCGTCCAAGACGGCCCCGCAGTCGATGCTCACCAGGTCGCCGTCGCGCAGCCGGTAGCCGTCCGGGACGCCGTGCACGACCGCGTCGTTCACGGAGGCGCAGATGACGGCGGGGAAGGGCACCGGCGCGGAGGCCGGCCGGTACCCGAGGAACGGCGAGGTCGCCCCGGCGGCCGTGAGCACCCCGCGCGCCACCTCGTCCAGCTCCAGCAGGCTCACGCCCGCCGCCGCCTCCCGCTGCACGGCCGCCAACGCGTTGGCGACCACCCGCCCGGCCTCGCGCATCGCGTCGAGGGCGGCGTCCGACTTGAGTTCGACCATGGTGAACCTCTCCCCTGGATCCAATTCTTATACCGGTATTTGTATCACGGTTCCCGGGGACGGGCGGACGCCCTAGACTCGACGGCATGGTGAGGACTCCGCTGACCCCGTGGGAGCGCGAGCGCGGTGAGCGCTTCGGGGCGCTGCTGCGCGAGGCGCGTGGCGAGCGCAGCATGGTCGAGGTGGCGGCGGTGGCCGGTGTCTCGGCGGAGACGCTGCGGAAGATCGAGACGGGGCGGGCGCCGACGCCGTCCTTCTTCACCATCGCGGCGCTGGCGTTCGCGCTGGACCTGTCGCTGGACGAGCTGGCGGGCGCGTGCGCGCTGCCCGAGGACGGCGCCGCGCTCTCCGCGTAGGACAGGCCCGGGACGGCGACGGCCCGCCGGGCGCGTGCTGCGCCGGGCGGGCCGTCGGTCCGGGCGGGTGACCGGCCTCAGCCGACCGAGCTGTTGTAGCTCTCGATCGCGGGCTGGAGCTCCTTGGCCGCGTCGGCGAGCGCCTGCTGGGCGGTCTTGCTGCCCGAGACGGTCTGCTCGATGGCCGTCTCCACGCCCTTGCGGGCCTGCGGCATCACGCCGAGCAGGCAGCCGGCGGTGGCCGGGGTGGGCTTGGTGGCCTTCAACTGGTCGATGGCCGTCTGGAACTGCGGGTACTTGCCGACCCACTCCTTGTCCTTGGGGTCGTCCAGGGACTTCTTGTTGACCGGGAAGTAGCCGGTTCCGGTGTGCCAGACGGCCTGCTGCTCGGGGCCGGTGACGAACTTCTCGAACTCCCAGGCCGCCCGCTTCTCGGCGTCCGAGTGGCCCGGGCCGCTGATCCACAGCGAGGCGCCGCCGATCACGGGGCCGCCCTGGTCGGCGGCCGTCACCTTGGGGAAGGGCGCCGTGCCGACGCCGAACTTGGCGGCCTCGGTGTAGCCGCGCAGCACGCCGGTGGACTCCAGGTGCATGGCGACCGTGCCGGACTTGAACGCGGCCTGGGCGTCGTCGGTGACCCGGCCGGTGTTGGCCGCGTAGCCGCCCTTGACCAGGTCGGCCCACCACTGGACGATCTGCGCGCCCTGGGCGGAGTCGAACACGACCTTGCCCGCCTTGCTGCTGCGGCCGTTGTCGTTGTCGCAGTACATGGTGCCGGACTCGGCGAGCAGCTCCTCGACGAACCAGCCGTAGATCGCGGCGCCGAAGCCGTAGCGGACGGTCTTGCCGTCGGCGTCCTTCTTGGTCAGCTTCTTGGCCAGGTCGGCCAGCTCGTTGAGGTCCTTCGGCGGCTGCGCCGGGTCGAGGCCGGCCTCCTTGAAGGCGTCGGTGTTCAGGTAGAGCAGCGGCATCGAGGAGTTGAACGGCATCGAGACCAGCTTGCCGTTGGCCGAGTAGTAGTTGCGGATGTTGGGGTCGAGGTCGTCCAGCGAGTAGCCGTCCTTGTCGGCGAAGGCCTGGGCGGGGACGGTCTGCCTGGAGTCGATCATGAAGCGGGTGCCGATGTCGTAGACCTGCACCAGGGCGGGGGTGCCCTTCTGCTGCACCGCGGCCTTGTACTTGGTGACCAGCTCGTCGTACTTGCCCTGGAACTGCGCCTTGACCTCGATCTTGCCCTGGTGGGCCGCGTTGAAGTCCTTCACCAGGCCGTTCAGCACCTCGGCGTTCTTGCCGGTCATCGAGTGCCAGAACTCGACGGTGGTGACGCCGGAGGCCTGGTCGAGCGCCTGGGCACCGGGCGCCCCGGCGTCGGCGGAACCGCCCGAGCCGGAGCCCGAGCCGCTGGAGCTGCAGGCGGTCAGGGACAGGCCGGCCACCAGCAGGGCGGCGAGCGCGCGTGCACTCTTCTTCACGAGGGGATCCTTCTTCTTCCGGTTGACGAGCGGGATGTACGGGCGGGATGTACGGGCGGGCTGTACGGGCGGGACGGACGCGCGGGACGGACGATCCCGTACGGCGCGGCTCAGCGGACGGCGCCCGCGGTGAGGCCGCGGACGATGAAGCGCTGGCCGAAGACCACCAGGGCGAGGGTGGGCAGCAGCGAGAGCACCACGCCGGCCAGGATCAGGCCGGGGTCGGCCATCTCCGCGTCGCGCAGCGAGGTGAGGCCGATCTGCAGGGTCTGCATCTCGGCGGTGCGGGTGATGATGAGCGGCCAGAAGTACTGGTTCCAGGCCGACAGGAAGACGTAGATCGACAGCGCGGCCAGGGCCGGCTTGTTGAGCGGCACGACGATCCGCCACAGAAACCGCCAGTGCCCGGCGCCGTCGATCCGGGCCGCGTCGCGCAGTTCGCCGGGCAGCTGGCGGAAGGCCTGGCGCAGCATGAAGGTGCCGAAGCCGGAGGCGAGGAACGGCAGCACCAGGCCGAAGTAGGTGTTGCCGAGGCCCCAGCCCGACAGCGTCAGGTAGTTGGGGATGATGATGGCCTCCCAGGGGACCATCAGCGTCGCCAGGAAGAGCCCGAACACCGCGGCCCGCGCCTTCATCGGCAGGAAGACGAAGGCGTACGCGGCCAGGATCGAGGTGACCAGCTGGGCGAGGGTGATGGCGGTGGCGGTGATCGCCGAGTTGGCGTACTGCCGGAACAGCGGGATGGTGTCGACGGCGCCGGAGAAGTTCCGCCCGGTGACCGAGTGGGGCACCAACGCGGGTGGGTTGGAAGCGAGTTCGGACGGCTCCATGAAGGCGCCGACGACCGCGTAGTACACCGGGAAGGCCACCGTGACCACGGCGACGGCGAGCAGCAGGTAGACGGCGGCGCGGCCGAGCAGGTCGCGCGGGGAGCGGCCGGCCAGCGGGCGGACCCTCGGGCGGGGCGGGGCGGCCTGGGCCTCCGCCTCGGTGACGACCGTGCTCATGCGTAGTGCACCTTCCGCTCCAGGACGCCGAACTGGACGGCCGTGCAGGCGAGGACGACCAGCAGCAGCACCACGGCCTGGGCGCTCGCCGTGCCGAAGTCGCTGGAGCCGTAGGCGAAGGCCTTCTCGTAGACGGAGTAGACCAGGGTCCGGGTGGCGCCGTCGGGCCCGCCCTTGGTGAGGATGTGGATCTGGCCGAAACTCTGCAGTGCGTGGACGGTGGAGACCACCGTCAGGAAGAACAGGTTCGGGCCGAGCATCGGGACGGTGATCGAGCGGGCCAGTCGCAGGCCGGCGGCGCCGTCGATCCGGGCCGCCTCGACGACCTCGCCGGGGATCGACCCGATTCCCGCCGAGAGCACCAGCACGTTGTAGCCGAGGTTCATCCAGACCGTCGTCAGGGCCACCGAGAACAGCGCGTACCGGGAGTCGGTCAGCCAGCCGACCGGGCCCAGGCCGAGGTGCGACAGCAGGCCGTTCAGCACCCCGCTGGCCGGGTTGTAGAACACCGCGAAGACCACCGAGGCGCTGGCCACCGAGAAGGCGAAGGGCAGCGCGAAGGCGGAGCGCAGCAGCCGTACGCCGCGGATCCGGTTCTCCAGCAGCAGCACCAGCACCAGCGCGCCGAGCACCCCGGGCACCACGGTGAGCAGGGTGAACAGCGCGGTGGTGACCAGCGTCCGGCCGAAGTCGGCGGAGGCCAGCAGGTCGGTGTAGTGCTTGAACCCGACGTAGCGGGAGGGCGCGCCGAAGAGGTCGTTGGCGTGCCCGCTGAGGTAGATCGTCCGTCCCAGCGGATAGCCGATGAACAGGACGAAGACCACCAGGGAGGGCAGCAGGAAGGCCCAGGCGAGCCCGTGCTCGCCCCAGCGGCTTCGACGGCCCGCGAGGGGCACGGGGTGGGGTGCGGTCGGCATCGGTGGCACGTCCGCCTTTCGTGTGTTGGTTCCGGCCGAAACCGTGTCCTGCCCGAACGACGGCGCGGGAACCCCACGGTGATCAACCGGTGTCCCCGGGATTACGCGTTCGCGTCAGATTTCGGCCGGTCGTGCGCGCAACAGCCGTCCCCGGCACGGCGGCCGACCGGGCGCGGCGGCCGGCACCTGGGCGTGGGCGGCTGTCGGCGGCCGGCACCGGGCTGTCAGCGGGGTGCCGTACGGTGCGCGGGTGAACGAGACGGATTTCGACATGCGGGCCGCGATGGCCGGAGCGCCGGACGGCCGGGCGGGCGCCTGGGCGCTGGTCCGGGGCTTCGCCGCGTACTGGGGCGAGCCGCTGGGACCGCGGGACGGTTTCACCGAGGCCGAACTGGACGCGGCCGAACAGCGGCTGGGGCTGCGGCTGCCGGTGGCCCTGCGCGAGGCGTACCGGCTGTTCGGGCGCCGGGCCGACCTCACCAGCTCCCAGGATGTGCTGCTGACGCCCGACGAGCTCCATGTGCTGGACGGCGCGCTGGTGTACCGGGCCGAGAACCAGGGCTGCGCGCACTGGGGCGTGCTGCCGGCCGACCTGGCACTGGAGGACCCGCCGACGGTGGGCCGGCCGGACCTCGCGGACAAGTCGCAGGAGCGCTGGGAGCCCTGGGAGGAGCGCTTCTCGACGGCGGCGGCGGTGATGGCGATGAGCGAGAAGCTGCTGGAGGACGCGGAGTTGACCGACTTCCTCGAGTCCGAGGCCGAACTCCCGGCCAGTTTGCGCGAATTGCCCGCCCTGGGACGGGACTGCCGCTGGTACGAGGGCCCGGACATCCTGGTCATGGCGGTCGGGGACGCCTGGATCGCCGCCCGGGCACGGACCCCGGAGGCGCTTGACGCGCTCCAGGGAGCCGTGCCCGGAGACTGGTTGAACGGCTGAGCCGTGCCGGTCAGGCGGTGACGCCGCCGTCCAGCACCAGGTCGGCGCCGACGGTGTAGCCCGCCTCGTCCGAGGCCAGGTACAGCACGGCGGCGGCGATCTCCGCGACCGCGCCGGCCCGGCCGACCGGCACCTCGGCCTTCATCCGGTCGCTCTTGTCGGCGTCGCTCTCGCCGGGGCGGGTCGACATCGGGGTGTCCACCGGGCCCGGGCTGACGGTGTTGATCCGCACGCCCTCGCCGATGTGGTCACGGGCGGCGGAGCGGGTCAGCGCGGTGACGGCGGCCTTGCTGGCGTTGTAGGCGCCCGCGCCCTCGATCCGCTTGTGGACGCCCAGGTTGGACGAGACGTTGACGATGGCCCCGCCGCCGTGGGTGCGCATGTGGCCGATCTGGTGCTTCATCGCCAGCAGGGTGCCGGTCACGTTGACGTCGAAGACCCAGCGGAACTGGTCCTCGTCGATGTCGGCGACCGGACCGGCCGCGCCGAAGACCCCGGCGTTGTTGACGGCGACGTCCAGTCCGCCGAACTGCTCGACAACCTCCCGGACCAGCCGGGCGGCGTCCTCACTGTTCGTCACGTCGCCGGTCAGCGCGACGGCCTTGCCGCCGGCCCGCTCGATCAGCTCGACGGTCTCGGCCAGCGGGCCGAGGCTGCGCCCGGCGACCGCGACCCGGGCGCCCTCCGCGGCGAAGGCGAGCGCGATCCCCCGCCCGATGCCGCTGCCGCCGCCGGTGATCAGGACGGACTTGTCGGCGAAACGCGTGCTCATGAGGTGAACTCCTTGATCCGAGTGGTGCGTTCAGGTGCGTTGGTGGTGGTCGTGGTGGTGCTCGTGGTGTTGGCCTCGGCGGTGCCCCCGGTGGCGCCGCCCCGGGGCAGGACCGCGACCGCGACGGCGGTCAGGGCCAGCCCGGCGGCGGCCGCGGCGAAGGCCGCCGCGTAACCGCCGACGACGGTCGGGCGGGTGGCGGCGAGGGCCATCAGGGCGGCCAGCCCGGCGGTGGGGCCGAGCTCCATGGCGGTGTTGAAGACGCCCGCCGCCAGGCCGGTGCGTTCGGGCACCACGCCGCCGGTGGCGAGCACGGCCGCCCCGGCGAAGGACGCGGCGGCGCCGACGGGCAGCAGGAGCAGTCCGGGCAGCAGCCCGGTGGGGTAGCCGCTGGCGGGGTCGAGCCCGGCCAGCAGGGCGAGTCCGGCCGCCTCCAGGGCGAGGCCGGCGGCGGTGACCGGCACCGGACCGTACCGGGCGATCAGCGGCCCGGCCAGCCGTCCGGACACCAGCAGGGCGACCGCGTACGGCACGAACGCGGCGGAGGTGTCGGCCGCGCTCCAGCCGCGCAGTTGCTGGAGGTAGAGCGAGAGCAGCACGAAGGCCAGGGCGGTGCCGGCGGAGGTCGCCATCACGGCGACCAGCGCGGTGGCCCGGCGGCGGTCGGCGAGGAAGTCGGGCGGCAGCAGCGGGTCGGCGGTGCGGCGTTCGGCGGCGGCGAAGGCGAGCAGCAGGAGCGCCCCGACCGCGAACGGCGCGAGCACGCCGGGGCTGCTCCAGCCGTGCTCGGTGGACGCCACCAGGGCGTAACTCGCCGCGCAGACACCGGTGGTGGCGAGCAGTGCGCCGCGCAGGTCGAGCGCCGGCCTGCGGCTCGCGGGAGCGGGCTCCCGGTCGAAGTCGGGAGCGGCGTCGGGCTCGGGCAGGGTGCCCGAGCGGAGCAGCCCCGCCAGCGCGACCAGGACGGGCACCGCGAACAGCCAGCGCCAGGAGACCACGGCGGCGACCGGGCCCGACACCACGCTGCCGGCCGTCGCGCCGAGCACCGAGAGTCCGCCCCAGGTGGCCATCGCCCGCCGGTAGGCGGCGGGTTCGGGGTACAGCCGGCGGACCACGGCAACCGCCGCCGGGGCGGTGAGGGCCGCGCCCGCGCCCTGGACGAAGCGGCTCGCCAGCAGGACGGGGTAGTCCGGTGCGAGGGCGCAGGCGACCGAGGAGGCGGCGAGCAGCGCCAGGCCCCACTTGAGCACACGGCGGCCGCCGTGACGGTCCGTCAGTCGCCCGCCGAGCAGCAGCAGGGCGGCGAAGGAGAGCCCGTACGCGGCGCTGAGCAGCAGGACGTCGGACGGGCCGAGGCCGAGCTCCCGGGCGACCAGGGGCAGCGGCACGGTGAGGATCATGATCGTGAAGATCAGCACCGCCTGGACGACACCGAGCAGCGCGAAGCTCCCCCGGGCGTTCGTGGTGACACTCATGGACTCCCCCCCACATCAAATTTAAGAACGTTCGATCCAGAATCAGGACGGCAGAAGACGGCACGAGACGGCGAAGGACGCCGGGCCGACCGAGCCGGAGACACCCCCGTGGGCCGCCGGTTCGGGCCTGGGCTCAGTCCAGCAGCGTCAGCGCCTGCTCGGCGGCGTCGCGCACCCGGGGCTCACCCTCGGCGGTCTTGCCCACCACCCGGATCCCCTGCAGCAGCACCACCAGCATCCGGGCCAGCGCCCGCGGCTCCCGCCCGGCGGGCAGTTCACCCTGGGCCTCGGCGCGCAGCAGGGCGGCGGTCAGCGCCGTCTCCAAGTGGTCGTAACTGACCTCCACCCGGCGGGCCGCCGCCTCGTCGTGCGGGGCGAGTTCGACGGCCGTGTTGGTGATGAAGCAGCCGCGCCTGCGATCCTCGGCCCCCATCCCCGCATATCGACGCACCAGGGCGCGAACGGCCGGCAGCACCGGGCCGGGCTGGGACAGCTCGGCCAGCAGGCCGGGGTTGTGCTGTTCGTTGTAGCGTTCCAGCGCCCGCAGGTAGAGCTCGTGCTTGCTGCCGAAGGTCGCGTAGATGCTGGCCCGGGCGATGCCCAGCCCTTCGACCAGGTCGGCCATCGAGGTGGCCTCGTAGCCGCGCCGCCAGAACAGTTCGAGAGCTGCCTGGAGCGCCGTGTCCGGGTCGAATTCCTTGGTCCGCGCCATGACCGGAACAGTAGCCCTTTCAAGACCGATCGGTCAAGAAAGGGCGGAGAGTGGTCCAGACCGTTATCTGACGGAGCATTGCCAAGTGGACTAGACCAAGCCTAGCCTTACCGCCCCATCCCTCCTTCTCCCCCACAGGAGGCGTTCCGGCATGCCCGCACTCATCCCCCCAATCCCCCAACACGCCGTCGAGGCCGCGCGACCGCTCGTCCTGACGGTCTTCCGGATCGTCGTCGGCCTGCTCTTCGCCTGCCACGGCGCCGCCGCACTCTTCGGCGTCCTCGGTGGCGCCAAGGGCGGCGGCAGCATCCCGCCCGGCCAGTGGCCCGGCTGGTGGGCCGCACTGATCCAACTCGTCGGCGGCGCCCTGGTGCTGCTCGGCAGCGGCACCAGGACGGCCGCCCTGCTCTGCTCCGGCTCGATGGCCTACGCCTACTTCACCGTCCACCAGGAACAGGCCCTGCTGCCGTTGCAGAACGGGGGCGAGCCCTCGGTGATGTTCTGCTGGGCCTTCCTGGCCATCGCGGTGCTCGGCTCCGGCCCGTACTCCCTGGACCGGCTGCTCGCCGCCCGCAGGCCGGCCGCCGAGCCCAGCCCCCAGCCCACCTCGACCGGCTGAGCCTCAGCCCTCCGCGAGGTACCGCTCGACCGAGGCGACCTTGGCGGTGAGGCCGTCGGTGACCCCGGCCCGGTCGTCGATCTTGATGACCGTGCTCACCCGGTCGCTGTGGGCCTTCACCGCCTCGATCGCCGCCTTGATCACCGGCATCACCTCGTCCCAGTCCCCCTCGATGCTGGTGAACATCGCGTCCGTCCGGTTCGGCAGCCCACTCGCCCGCACGACCCGCACGGCCGCGGCCACCGCCTCCCCCACGTCCTCGCCGATCCCCAGCGGGGTCACCGAAAAAGCTGCGATCACGGTCTGCGCTCCTTGACGTCCGACGACACCTGGTCGGGGGGGGGGGGGGGGGGGGGGGGGGGGGGGGGGGGCGAGGGGGGGGGGGGGGGGGGGGGGGGGGGGGTGGGTTGTGGGG
>NZ_JBVHYH010000021.1:75710-79926 GCF_055569135.1 Kitasatospora sp. NPDC029367 | reverse complement strand
ACCACCCCCCCCCCCCCCTCCCCCCCCCCCCCCCCCCCCCCCCCCCTCCCCCCCCCCCCCCCCCCCCCCCCCCCCCCACCAGGCTAACCGGGGCCACCGGGCTCGCCGGGTACTCACCGGCTTGCCGGGCCGCCGGGCTCGCCGGGTACTCACCCGGCTCGCCGGAGGGACCGTCAGACGACGGTCGGCAGCGGTGGTTCGACGGCGAGCGGGGCGCTGGCGCGGGCGCGGTGCTGGTCGGCCCAGGAGGTGAGGGCCAGGGTGCAGGCGTGGTCCAGGTGGCGCAGGCCGGACCAGTCGAGTTCCACCGGACGGTCGGCGGGCAGCCGTTCCAGCGCGTCCAGCAGCCGGGGCAGCCGCAGGAAGGTGGCGTTGCCGCTGAGGCGGACCCGGTGCAGCGGCCGACCGTCCGTCAGTACCACCTCCTCGACCGCGATCTGCAGGTGCGAGGTCTGCCAGGCGGACTTGGCCACGGCCAGGCCGACCCCGATCAGCACCCCCTCGAACAGGTCGGTGGCGACCACGGCGAGCGCCGTCGTGACGAGCACCACCGCCTCGCCCCGGTCGCCCCGGCACAGCGCGGCGATCCGGCGCAGCGGCACCAACTTGGCCCCGGCGTGCACCAGGACGGCGGCCAGCGCGGTGAGCGGGACCAGCCCGAGCACCCCGGGGAGCAGGGCGGTGAACAGCAGCAGCCACAGCCCGTGCAGGAAGCGCGCGGCCCTGGTGCGGGCGCCCGCCTGGACGTTGGCCGCGCTGCGCACGATCACCGCGGTCATCGGCAGGGCGCCGAGCAGTCCGCAGACGGTGTTGCCGACGCCCTGGGCGGTGAGTTCGCGGTCGTAGTCGGTGCGCGGGCCGTGGTGCATCCGGTCGACGGCGGCGGCGCTGAACAGCGTCTCGGCGGAGGCGATCAGGGTGAAGGCGACGACGGTGCCGATACCCGCGGCACCGGCCAGGCCGCCGAGCGCGGCCGGGTCGGGCAGTCGGACGACGTCGAGCAGCCCGGCCACCCGTACCCGGGCCACCGGCAGGTCGGCCGCCGCGGTGACGGCGGCGGCCAGGCCGACCGCGGCCAGCGGCGCGGGGACGGTACGGGCGGCGCGGCCCGGCAGGTGCTTCCAGCCGACGAGCACCAGCAGGGTGCCCAGGCCCAGCGCCACCGCGGCGGGGGTGGCGGCCGCGGTGGCCGCGTCGGCGAGCAGGGCGGGCAGTCCGGCGAGCTTCTGCGGGCCGGTGCCGGGGGCGGTCCGGTCAGCGAGGGCGTACAGCTGGCCAAACACCAGGGTCAGCCCGATGCCCGCCAGCATGCCGTGCACCACCGAGGCGGACATCGCCCGGAACCAGCGGCCGAGCCGCAGCGCGCCCATCCCGAGCTGGAGCAGGCCGGTGGCGAGCACCAGCGGGCCGAGGGCGGCGAGGCCGAAGCGCTGGACGGCGTCGGCGACCAGCACGGTCAGCCCCGCGGCGGGCCCGCTGACCTGGAGGCTGCTACCGGGGAGCAGGCCGACGGCCAGGCCGCCGACGACGCCGGTGACCAGCCCCAGCTCGGCCGGGACACCGGAGGCGACGGCGACCCCGACACAGAGCGGGAGGGCGACCAGGAACACCACCAGCGAGGCGGGCAGGTCGTGCCGCCAGGGGACGGCGCGCAGCCCGGCGAGCGGGGAGCGGCGGCGGGACGGCGGGCTCATCCGGTCACCGCCGGGGGCCGGGCAGGGGTGCGGCGCATGGCTGCGCTCCTTCCGCGCGCCCACCGTTGCGGGGGCGCGCCGTAACGGACCGGGGAGGGTGGGAGGGGACTGCCACAGGCGACGGGCGGGCCGGCGGTGCGGGGCGAGGCGGGCCGGCGGTGCGAGGCGGGGCGGAGGGAACCGGCGGGGAGAGGCGGGCCGGAGGGGCGCGCCGGCGGGGCGGGACAGGCCGACGGGAGGGCGGGCCGGGGAAGACGTACGGAGCGGAGGCGAGGCGGTGGTCGGACCGCCGCAGTCGCAGCGCGCGCCCCCTGCCGTGGCCGGGTCGGATGTGCCGGGCCCGGCGTGCCACCGACGGTACCCAGGTCGGCGGGGCGGCCCGACACCCGGCACCGTCCCTTCACCAGCACTGCACGCGGGCTGCGCGATCCGGCCCGGAGCCTCCGCTTCCCCGGGCACACCAGCGCGAGAGCTGTGCACTTGTCCGAACGGCTCCCCCGCGCCGACTTCCACATTCTGTTGAAGTCCCCTTGACGCCCCGCCGGGCCCGACCCTACCGTGTTTCCACATACAGAAACCGTTCTTCCGTATGGTGGAATTCAGGAGATGAGCCCTCCGAGCCACTGCGGGCCGACGCAGGAGAGACCCGATGCCTCGTATGACAGCCGCCCGCGCGGCCGTGGAGATCCTCAAGCTCGAAGGCGTCGATGTCGCCTTCGGTGTCCCGGGTGCCGCCATCAACCCCTTCTACGCCGCCCTCAAGGCCTCCGGCGGGATCAGGCACACCCTGGCCCGGCACGTCGAGGGCGCCTCGCACATGGCCGAGGGCTACACCCGCGCCAAGGCCGGCAACATCGGCGTGTGCATCGGCACCTCGGGCCCGGCCGGCACCGACATGATCACCGGCCTCTACTCGGCGATCGCCGACTCCATCCCGATCCTGTGCATCACCGGCCAGGCCCCGGTCGCCCGCCTCCACAAGGAGGACTTCCAGGCCGTCGACATCGCCTCGATCGCCAAGCCGGTCACCAAGGCCGCCACCACCGTCCTGGAGGCCGCGCAGGTCCCCGGCGTGTTCCAGCAGGCCTTCCACCTGATGCGCTCCGGCCGCCCCGGCCCGGTCCTGATCGACCTGCCGATCGACGTCCAGCTGACCGAGATCGACTTCGACCCCGAGGCCTACCAGCCGCTGCCGGTCTACAAGCCGACCGCCAACCGGATCCAGATCGAGAAGGCCATCGCGCTGCTCCAGGAGTCCGAGCGCCCGCTGATCGTGGCCGGCGGCGGCGTCATCAACGCCGACGCGGCCGACCTGCTGCTGGAGTTCGCCGAGCTGACCGGCGTCCCGGTCATCCCGACCCTGATGGGCTGGGGCATCGTCCCGGACGACCACGAGCTGAACGCCGGCATGGTCGGCCTGCAGACCTCGCACCGCTACGGCAACGAGAACTTCCTCGCCTCCGACTTCGTCCTCGGCATCGGCAACCGCTGGGCCAACCGCCACACCGGCGGCCTGGACGTCTACACCGCGGGCCGCAAGTTCGTCCACGTCGACGTCGAGCCCACCCAGATCGGCAAGATCTTCGCCCCCGACCTCGGCATCGCCTCCGACGCCAAGGCCGCGCTGGAGCTGTTCGTCCAGGTCGCCAAGGAGCTCAAGGCCGCCGGCACCCTCAAGGACCGCAGCACCTGGGCCGCCTCCACCCAGGAGCGCAAGGCGCAGCTCCAGCGCCGCACCCACTTCGACAACGTGCCGCTCAAGCCTCAGCGCGTCTACGAGGAGATGAACCGGGCCTTCGGACCGGAGACCCGGTACGTCACCACCATCGGCCTGTCCCAGATCGCCGGCGCGCAGATGCTGCACGTCTACAAGCCGCGGCACTGGATCAACTGCGGCCAGGCCGGGCCGCTGGGCTGGACCATCCCGGCCGCGCTGGGCGTCGCCACCGCCGACCCCGAGGGCCAGATCGTCGCGCTCTCCGGCGACTACGACTTCCAGTTCATGATCGAGGAGCTGGCGGTCGGCGCCCAGCACCGGATCCCGTACGTCCACGTCCTGGTGAACAACTCCTACCTGGGCCTGATCCGCCAGGCGCAGCGCGGCTTCGACATCGACTTCCAGGTCAAGCTGGAGTTCGAGAACATCAACGCGCCGGAGCTGGGCGTCTACGGCGTCGACCACGTCAAGGTCGCCGAGGGCCTGGGCTGCAAGGCGATCCGGGTCACCGAGCCGGAGGGCCTGCTGCCGGCCTTCGAGGAGGCCAAGAAGCTGGCCGCCGAGTTCCGCGTCCCGGTCGTGGTCGAGGCGATCCTGGAGCGGGTCACCAACATCTCGATGAGCGGCAACGACATCGACAAGGTCAACGAGTTCGAGGAACTGGCCACCCTCCCCGAGCACGCGCCGACCGCGATCAGGCCGCTGGCGCTCTGACCCCGTGGGGGGGGGGGGGGGGGGGGGGGGGGGGGGTGGGCGGCAACCCCCCCTCCCCCCCACCAACGGCCCCCCCGGACGCCCCCCCCCC
>NZ_JBVHYH010000021.1:0-75700 GCF_055569135.1 Kitasatospora sp. NPDC029367 | reverse complement strand
AGGGGGGAGCGGGGAAAAGAACTGCCCCCCCCCCCCCGACACTAACACACACACGGCAATCCGGCGTGCCTTTTACCGGGGGGGGGGGGGGGGGCGCCCCCCCCCCCCCCCCCCCCCCCGCCCCCGCGGAACACCGGCGGCGCCGGCACGGTTGAGCCGTCCGGGGCCGCTACGGTGTGCCCGGGCGAGACCCCGCTGCCAACCTGCCGAAAGGACCACCACCGTGAGCCTGTACGACATCCCGCTGCGCACCCTGGCCGGCGAGCCCACCTCGCTGGGCGACTTCAAGGGCAAGGCGCTGCTGCTCGTCAACGTCGCGTCCAAGTGCGGACTGACCCCGCAGTACACCGGGCTGGAGAACCTCCAGAAGCGGTACGCCGAGCGCGGGTTCACCGTGCTGGGCTTCCCGTGCAACCAGTTCGCCGGGCAGGAGCCGGGCAGCGCCGAGGAGATCCAGAGCTTCTGCTCCACCACCTACGGCGTGAGCTTCCCGCTGTTCGAGAAGATCGACGTCAACGGCGACGACCGGCACCCGCTGTACCAGCAGCTGACCGAGGTCGCCGACGCCGAGGGCGCGGCCGGTGACGTCAGCTGGAACTTCGAGAAGTTCCTGATCTCGCCGGACGGCACCGTGGCCGCCCGGATCCGGCCGCGGACCGAGCCGGAGTCGGCCGAGCTGATCGCCGCGATCGAGGCCGTGCTGCCGGCCTGACCACACACCTGACGGACCGGCCTCGGGCACCCGCCCGGGGCCGGTCCGTCGTTCCGTACCCGGCCCGGCCGGGCGGCTGCGGCACAGGGCTTGTCGGACAGGCCCTAAATGATCGGGGGCCGGCCGAGTCGGGTCATGGTCCACACCGTGCGCCAGCGCATCGGCTTGCGCCGACCGCACGGGGTGCGCCAGCCCTCGGCGAAGCCCGAGAACCACGCCTTCAACCCGCTCGCGTTCCTGGTACGGGCGACGGTGAGCGCCACCCACACGCCGAGGTAGACCGGGACCAGCAACGCGGGCAGGTGACGGCGCGCGAGGTACACCCGGTTGCGGGCGTTCACCCGGTAGAAGAACGCGTGCCGGGTCGGGCTGGTCCGCGGGTGCTGCAGCAGCAGCTCCGGGACGTACAGCACCCGCCAGCCCGCGTCGAGCGCCCGCCAGGCCAGGTCGGTCTCCTCGTGCGCGAAGAAGAACGCGTCCGGCCAGCCCCCGACCTGTCGCAGCATCCTCGTCGACAGCGCATGGCCGCCGCCGAGGAAGCTGGTCACCTCGCCACCGCGCATCGGATCACCGGCCCGCAGCCGGGGAACGTGGCGGCGCTGGGTCAGCCCGGTCTCGTCGGCGATCCGGAAGGACACCACGCCCAGCCGGGGGTCGGCCTCGTACTGGGACTCGATCCTCGCGAACACGTCGTCGGCGACCAGCAGGCCGTCGTCGTCCAGGTCGATCACCACGTCCACGTCCCGCAGCTGCTCCAGCGCCACGTTCCGGCCGCCGGTCACCCCGAGGTTCTCGGCCAGCTCCACGCCCTCCACCCACGCCGGCAGCTCCGGCAGCGGGCAGCCCTGGGCGACCACCACGACCTTCGCGGCCGGGACGGTCTGCATCTCCACCGAGGCCAGCAGCTCGGCCAGTTCCTTCGGCCGCGTGCCCATGGTCAGCACCGCCACGCCCAGCTTCAAGCCCACCGAACCCATCCCTTCGAGGAAACAGCCATGACCTGACGAACGGAGCGCTCGGGCGCCGCGTCGCTCGGAGAACTCACCGAGCGGCAGATGCTTCCGGACCGCCAGGTCACGGACCGGCCCGCACCGGACCGGATCGCCGGGATGCGGCCCGAGGCCTCCGCCGCGCCGCCCACCCTGCCACACCGGCCGCTGATGCCGGTACCGGACGTCACCCGCTTCGCGGAGCCCCGGTGTGCCGGCTCCCTCGACGGTGTCCGGCACAACGCCCCGCCTCGCTGCTCTCGTCGATCCTCGCCCAGGAGTACGGACTCGGACCTTACGGCAGCAACAGCCGTGTGCCGGGCGGGAGTTCGCCGGAGCGGGCGGCCTCGCGCAGGTGTGTCAGGAGGGTGGCGCGCAGGGCCTCGGCGGCGCGGGTGAGCGGCACCTCGTGGCCGTGCGCGACGGCGATGGTGCGGCCCAGGCCCGGTCCGGCGAAGGGCGTGACGGTCAGCCCCGAGCGGGCCGCCACCATGCCGGGGACGATCGCGGGCCCGAGCCCGGCCCGGACGAAGCCCAGTACCGCGTCCATTTCGCCGCCCTCCACGGCGAACTCCGGCTCGAAGCCCGCCGCCCGGCAGGCCGCCAGGGCCGCCTCCCGAACGTCGTAGCCCTCCCGGAACATCACCAGCGGCCGCCCGTCCAGCTCGGCCACCCGTACGGTGCGCCGGCGGCGCCGCTCGCCGCCCGGACGCTCGCCGCCCGGACGCTCGGCCGAGACCAGCACCAGCGCCTCGTGCAGCAGTTCGGTGACGGCGAGGGCGGGCGCGGCCTCCCCGCTGGTCGGGGTGATGATCAGCGCGAGGTCCAGCTCCCCCGCGGCCAGCCAGCGCACCAGGTCGCGCGAGCCGCCCTCGCGCACCCCGAGCGCGACGCCCGGGTAGCGGTCCCGGAAGACCCGCAGCACGTCCGGCACCAGGCTGGTGCACAGGCTCGGCGGAGCGCCCAGCCGGACCCGGCCGCGGCGCAGCTGGACCGTCTCCTGGACGGCGAGGCGGGCGCTCTCGGTGTCCGCGAGGATGCGCCGGGCGAGCGGCAGCAGGGCGTCCCCGGCGTCGGTGAGGGCGATGTTGCCCCGGGTGCGGTGGAACAGTTCGGCACCCAACTCCCGTTCCAGCGAACGGATCTGCTGGGAGAGCGAGGGCTGGGCGACGTGTTCGGCCTCGGCGGCCCGGGTGAAGTGCCGGGTCTCGGCGACGGCCAGGAAGTAGCGGAGTTGCTGGAGCTGCACACGGCCAGGGTAAGCCGCGACGATAGGCCCCGGCTATCGTCACCAGCCGCAGCATGTCTTGGACGCACCCTGGCGACCGTCCCTACCGTTGCTGCCATGACAACCGCGACTCGGACGGCCCGGCATCCGTCCACCCTGGTGACCCTGTGGCGGTCGACCGTCGGCAAGAAGGCGGTCATGGCCGTCACCGGACTGGCGATGCTGCTGTACCTGGTCGCGCACATGCTGGGCAACCTCAAGGTCTTCTTCGGCCCCGACGACATCAACGGCTACGCGGCCTGGCTGCGCACCATCGGCCAGCCCTTCCTCGGCCACGAGTGGTTCCTGTGGATCGCCCGGGTCGGCCTGGTCGCCGCCGTCGTCCTGCACGGCGTCTCCGCGTACCAGCTCAGCCGCCGGGACCTCGCCGCCCGCCCGAGCAAGTACGTGCACCAGCGCCGCCGGGCCAGCTACGCGACCCGCACCATGCGCTGGGGCGGGGTGATCCTCGGGCTGTTCATCGTGTGGCACATCCTGGACCTCACCACGCTCACCGTGAACCCGGTCGCCGAGCACGGCCACGTCTACCAGAACGTCGTGGGCACCTTCGGCCGCTGGTACAGCGACGTGTTCTACATCCTCGCGGTGGTGGCCCTCGGCTTCCACATCCGGCACGGCTTCTGGAGCGCCGCGCAGACCCTCGGCGCCAACAACGCCCGCCGCGACAAGGTCCTCAAGCTGAGCGCGAACGGCCTGGCGCTCCTGCTGACCGTCGGCTTCCTGTCCGTCCCCCTCGCCGTGATGTTCGGAGTGGTGAAGTGAGCAGCACGTACGTCGACTACACCGTCGGCGAGCCGATCGCCGACACCAAGGCCCCCGCCGGGCCGATCGAACAGCGCTGGGACCAGCGGCGGTTCGACGCCAAGCTGGTCAACCCGGCGAACCGGCGCAAGCACACCGTGATCGTGGTCGGCACCGGCCTGGCCGGCGGCGCGGCCGGCGCCACCCTCGCCGAACAGGGCTACCACGTCGTCCAGTTCTGCTTCCAGGACTCCCCGCGACGGGCCCACTCGATCGCCGCCCAGGGCGGCATCAACGCGGCCAAGAACTACCGCAACGACGGCGACTCCGTCCGCCGGCTGTTCTACGACACCGTCAAGGGCGGCGACTTCCGCGCCCGCGAGTCCAATGTGCACCGGCTCGCCCAGGTGTCGGTGGAGATCATCGACCAGTGCGTCGCCCAGGGCGTCCCCTTCGCCCGCGAGTACGGGGGCCTGCTGGACACCCGCTCCTTCGGCGGCGTGCAGGTCTCCCGTACCTTCTACGCCCGCGGCCAGACCGGCCAGCAGCTGCTGCTCGGCGCCTACCAGGCGCTCTCCCGGCAGATCGCCGCCGGGAACGTGGAGATGCACCCGCGCACCGAGATGCTGGACCTGCTGGTGGTCGACGGCCGGGCCCGCGGCATCGTCGCCCGGGACCTGGTCACCGGGGAGATCCGCTCCTACACCGCGGACGCGGTCGTCCTCGCCACCGGCGGCTACGGCAACGTCTTCTACCTCTCCACCAACGCCAAGAACTCCAACGCCACCGCCATCTGGCGAGCCCACCGGCGCGGCGCCTACTTCGCCAACCCGTGCTTCACCCAGATCCACCCCACCTGCATCCCGCGCTCCGGCGACCACCAGTCCAAGCTCACCCTGATGAGCGAGTCGCTGCGCAACGACGGCCGGATCTGGGTGCCCAAGGCCAAGGGCGACACCCGCCCGCCCGGGCAGATCCCGGAGGAGGAGCGGGACTACTACCTGGAGCGGATCTACCCCTCCTTCGGCAACCTGGTGCCCCGCGACATCGCCTCCCGGGCCGCCAAGAACGTCTGCGACGAGGGCCGCGGCGTCGGCCCCGGCGGCCAGGGCGTGTACCTGGACTTCGCCGACGCGATCCGCCGGATGGGCCGGGAGGCCGTCGAGGCCAAGTACGGCAACCTCTTCGACATGTACGAGCGGATCACCGCCGAGGACCCGTACCGGGTGCCGATGCGGATCTACCCGGCGATCCACTACACGATGGGCGGGCTCTGGGTCGACTACGACCTGCAGACCAGCGTCCCGGGCCTGTTCGCGATCGGCGAGGCCAACTTCTCCGACCACGGCGCCAACCGGCTCGGCGCCAGCGCGCTGATGCAGGGCCTGGCCGACGGGTACTTCGTGCTGCCGCCCACCATCAACGACTACCTGGCCCGCAACCCGGTGGCCGCCGTGCCCGCCGACCACCCGGTGCTCACCGAGGTCGAGGCGGAGGTCGAGGACCGGCTCAACCTGATCCTCTCCGTCGGCGGCGACCGCACCCCGGACTCCTTCCACCGCGAACTCGGCGAACTGCTCTGGGACGAGTGCGGGATGGCCCGCGACGAGGCCGGCCTCAAGCGCGCCCTGGCCCGGATCCCGCAGCTGCGCGAGGAGTTCTGGCGCCGGATCAAGGTGCCCGGCACCGGCCAGGAGCTCAACCAGTCGCTGGAGAAGGCCAACCGGCTGGTCGACTACTTCGAGCTCGCCGAGCTGATGTGCCTGGACGCGCTGCACCGCGCCGAGTCCTGCGGCGGCCACTTCCGCACCGAGAGCCAGACCCCCGACGGCGAGGCCGCCCGGCGCGACGAGGACTTCAGCTACGCCGCCGCCTGGGAGTTCACCGCCACCGGCGAGGCGCCCGTCCTCCACCGCGAGCACCTCGAGTTCGAACACGTCCACCCCACCCAGCGGAGCTACGCATGAACCTCACCCTGCGCATCTGGCGCCAGGCGGGCCCGGACGCACCCGGCTCGATGACCACCTACCAGGTCAGCGGCATCAGCCCGGACATGTCCTTCCTGGAGATGCTCGACACCCTCAACGAGGAACTGATCACCCGCGGCGACCAGCCGGTCGCCTTCGACCACGACTGCCGCGAGGGCATCTGCGGGGCCTGCGGCATGGTCATCAACGGCCAGGCGCACGGCCCCGAGCGCACCACCACCTGCCAGTTGCACATGCGGCACTTCCGGGACGGCGACACCATCGACGTGGAACCCTGGCGGGCCTCGGCCTTCCCGGTGGTCAAGGACCTCGTGGTGGACCGCTCCGCCTTCGACCGGATCATCGGCTCCGGCGGCTACATCACCGCCCCCACCGGCAGCGCCCCCGACGCGCACGCCACGCCCGTCCCCAAGGAGGCCGCCGACACCGCCTTCGAGCACGCCGAGTGCATCGGCTGCGGCGCCTGCGTGGCCGCCTGCCCGAACGGCTCGGCGATGCTGTTCACCTCCGCCAAGGTGGTGCACCTCAACGTGCTGCCGCAGGGCGCGCCGGAGCGCTCCGCCCGGGTGCGGAACATGGTCGCGGCGATGGACGCCGAGGGCTTCGGCGGCTGCACCAACACCGGCGAGTGCGCCACCGCCTGCCCCAAGGGCATCCCGCTGCCCAGCATCGCGGCCATGAACCGGGAGTTCCTGCGGGCCGCCCGCGGCTGACCCCCCTCCCCGAGACGGTCGGCCCCTCGCTCTGGTGCTCAGGCGAGGGGCCGACGCCGTGCTACCGCGATCCCGCTCTCCGACCCTCCGGTTCCACGGGGGACGCCCTTCTCCGGGGCGTGCGAGGGCAGTTCGCGCTCCCCGAACGAGTGGTGGAACGCCGCGCTCGGTGCTTCCTGACGGAAAATCGCGCTACGGTGGTGCTCCGCGAGGGAAGGACGGCATATGCCCGAGGTTCAGTCCTGCTCCGGCTGCGGCGGGTCCGGGGGGACCCAGAAGACCGAGGCAACGGTCGAACTGGACGAGGAAGGAAGCATGGTGCCCAGCGTTCACACCTTCTGGTCGCCGTGCGGTCGGTGCCACGGATCCGGGACGGTGATCGTCGGATGAGGTTGTGCTTCGAGTGCGTCGAGTGCGGTGGGCACTACCTGCCGCCGGAGGGCATGGTCTATCCGGACGGGCCGGCCTCGCCGGTCTGGTGCTCCTCCTGTCAGACGTCCAAGCGCGCGGCGGGCCTTCGGGAGGACCCGCTGCTCGCCCGGGTCGCGCTGGCCGCCGCCCGGGCCGCGCTGGCCCGGCGCGCCGCCGAGGCCGCCGAGCCGGTCTCCGCCGGGCGCGCCGACGTCCGCCCGTCCCGTCCGCCGCTGTCCCGGCGGGCGCGCTCCGGTCCGGGCGGGGTGCGCGGCAAGCTGGGCTGAGCCGCTCCTCCGAGGGCCCCGTCAGGCACCGCAGGCGAAGTACCGCAGGCGCGCGTGCTCAGAACAGCGCCTCCTGGGTGTCCGGTTCCGGCGGGCGGACCCGCTCCTCCAGCACCAGCCCTGCCGAGGCCCGGCCGGCCACCGGCGTGAGCGTCCAGCCGGTCAGCCGCCGGGTGTCCAGCAGCAGCGGGCCGGAGCCGTCCGGCTGGTCCAGGAAGAGGTGGCGCCCCACCGGCGGGCGCAGCGTACCGGCGATCACCGCGCCCGCGGCCAGTCCGGTGACCTCCCGGTAGGCCTCCGGGGCGCCCCCGGCCAGGCCGTAGCGCTCCACGTGGTCCACCACCGGGCGGTCCGCGAGCAGTTCCACGGCGTGCCCGTCCAGCAGCCGGTGCGCCCGGGCGCGGGCCTCCGTCAGCACGGCGCGGCGGTACGGGGCGTCGCCGTGCGACCACCAGTGGTCGGTCTTGAGCCGGGACTTGTACCGCTCTCGCGCCAGGCCCGAGGCGGCGACGGTGAGTTCGGCGCGGCGCACCGCGGGCAGGCCGCCGCGCGCGGTGAACGCGTAGGCCAGCGCGCCCTGTTCCAGCAGCCGGCTGTCGCCGCGCTGCTCGGCGGTGAGGCCGACCTTCAACAGGCCCTCGCCGAACCAGGCGAGGTAGAGCAGGTAGGTGCGGCCGTCGTCGAGGATCTGGTCCCGGGCGAGCGCCAGGCCGCGGTCCACGCTCTGGCAGGCGGGGCACTGGGTGGCGCTGCCGCCCGGGTCGACCACCGCGTGGTGCGGGCAGGGCGTGCGCTCCGTCGCCCCGGCCAGCCAGGCACCCACGCAGCGGCGCGGGCCGCCGAGCAGCCAGCCGACCTCCGTACCGGGCGCCACGGCGCGCTCGTGCACCCGGGCGCCGCGCACGGCGCAGAGCAGGGCCCGGCCTTCGTGCCAGCTCAGGCCGGTGGAGACCCAGCCGGCGGGCCGGTCCGGGTGCTGCGGTGCGGGGACCGTCACGGGCATCCCTCCCTGGAGCTCTTCGATCAGGTGAGGCTACCCGCTGCCACTGACAGCCGCGTCCTGCGGGCCGAAAGCCGTGAACGACTCGGACACCGACGGCCTGCGCCGCGCCTTCCGTGGCCGCCGCCCCGCAGCCGCTGCTAGCGTCCGGCCCATGATCGACTCACCGACCCCGGACGACCTGGCCCTCGCCCTCCGCCTCGCCGTGGACGCCCTCGCGGGCGCCCCGGCGGACGCGGACTGGTCCCGGCCCGCCGGCGCCCTCGACTGGAGCTGCTGGGAGACCGTCGAGCACCTGGCCGACGACCTCCTCGCCTACGCCGCCCAGCTGGGCCCCGCCCGACCGCCCCGCGACCGGTACGTGCCCTTCGTGGCGACCCGCCGCGCCCCGGGCGGCCCGAACAACTTCGTCCGCGCCGACCCGGCCGACGGCGTCCCTGGGCTGCTCGAAGTCCTGGACGCCAGTGGCGGGTTGATGGTCGCGATCGCCCGGGTCGCCCCGCCGCAGGCCCGCGCGTACCACCCCTGGGGCCTCGCCGACCCGAGCGGCTTCGTCGCCATGAGCCTGGTCGAGACCCTGGTCCACCTGCACGACGTCACCCAGGGCCTCGGCCTCCGCTGGGAACCGCCGGCCGAGCTCTGCACCCGCACCCTGGACCGCCTGTTCCCCGACGTCCCCCGCACCGCCGCCCCCTGGCCCACCCTCCTGTGGGCCACCGGCCGCGCCACCCTCCCCGACCGCCCCCTCCGCACCGACTGGCGCTGGTACGCGGAACCGCGCGACTGACGGGCCGGCCCCGGGGTGCGTCGGTTCGACGGGCTACCGGATGGGCGCGCCGACCTGACCGGCGGCCTGACCGGAGACCTGACCGGAGACCTGACCGGAGACCGGATCCCCGGCCTGCACCACGAAGGCGGGGTAGGTGTTGCCCGTGTCCGGAGCCCCCGTCGCGGCGGCCGGCCCCGCACCGGCCGCCAGCACGGCGAACCCGACGACGGCGGCCACCGCGGCGGCGCGGACGGCACTGCTGATGCTCATGAACTCTCCCCCTGGGTCGGCTTCCTGACGATGATCCGCCCGACCGCCCCGGCTGTCCACCGCCCCCGCCGTCCAGCTCTACGGCACTCACCCGGTGACACGCACGACGGCCCCGGCGGCCCCGACGGCCGGGCCCCGCAAGGCCCGTACCCCCGCCACCCGGCGGGTCGCCACCATCGGCCCGGACGACCGGCAGCCGCCCTGGTCGCGGGGGCTTGGCCGGGCGGGGCGTCCACGTTCTATTCTGGCGGGCGCGGTCGGCGGTGGTGCCCGGAGGTGGCGCGGGGCGGCCGGGTCGGTGTGAGCGCGAAGGGGTGGCTGGTGGCGGGGCGGCGGAACAGCGGGGTGCTGGCGGTCTGGGCGGAGGCGCAGCGGCAGCAGCAGCGCCGGGAGGAGGCCCGGTGGCGTGCAGAGGCGGCGGAGTTGCGCCGGCACGAGCGGGCCCAGCGCGAGGCGCAGCGGGCGGCCGCCCGGGACGAGCGGGAGGCGCAGCGCGCGTACCAGCAGTCGCGGGAGGCGGAGGCGGCCCGGCGGACGGCGGAACTGGACGCCCGGGTGGAGGAGTTGCGCGGGCTGTTGACGGCCGGCCTGGCCGCGCCGGCGTTCGGGCCGCAGGCCCTGCTGGCGCCGCGCCCGGTGCCGCCGTTCGATCCGGGGCCGCTGGGCGTGCCGGTGCCGATGCCGGACCAGACGTCCGCCGCCTACCACGTGCCGCCGCCGGACGCGGCGCAGGCCCGCAACCCCGGGGTGCGCCGCCAGTACGAGCAGTACCTGGCGCAGGCCCGGGCCCGGTTCGAGCAGGACTGGTACGCCGCGCAGGCCCGGGAGGCGGACCGGCAGTCCCGGCTGGCCGCGTACCACCAGGAGTACCTGAGGTGGGCGGAGGGCTTTCGCCGGCAGGAGGAGGAGCGCAGCACCGGGACGGAGGAGTTGCTGCGGCGGCTGCGGGCGGGCGAGCCGGAGGCCGTGCAGGAGTACTTCACGGCGGGGCTGTACGCCTCGGCGGCCTGGCCGGAGGGCTTCCCGCACCGGCTGGTGGCGGCCTGGGAGGTGTCGAGCCGTCAGCTGGTGGTGAACTGGGAGCTGCCCGGCCCGGACGTGGTGCCGGCCGCCGCGCGGGTGCGGTACGTGAAGGCGGACGACCGCGAGGCCGAGGTGGCCCGGCCGGCGACCGAGCGCAAGGCGCTGTACCGGGAGGTGCTGGCGCAGTCGGCGCTGCGGGTGGCGGCCGAGCTGTTCCGGGCGGACCGGGACGGGATGCTGGACTCGGTGGTGGTGAACGGCTTCGTGCTGGGGATCGATCCGGCGACGGGCCGGGAGGCCGAGCGCTTCCTCTCCACGCTGACCGCGACCCGGGCCGAGTTCTCGGGGCTGGCACTGGACCGGGTGGCCCCGGTGGAGTGCTTCCAGGGGCTGGGCGGCAAGCTGTCGGCGCGGCCGGAGCGGCTGGACGAGGTGAAGCCGGACCGGCTGCCGGAGTCGGTGGGCGGCAGCCTGGCCGGGCACTTCGGCGACGAGGAGCCGGACCTCTTCGAGATGGATCCGCTGGACTTCGAGGACCTGATCGCCGAGTTGTTCCGGCTGCGCGGTTTCCGGGTGATGACGACGGCCCGCAGCGGTGACGTCGGGGTGGACGTGGTCGCCGAGGACCTGGACCCGGTGACCGGCGGCAAGATCGTGATCCAGGCGAAGCGGTACCGGAAGACCGTCCCGCCGACGGCCGTGCGCGACCTGGAGTCCACCGTGCGCCACCACGGCGCGATCAAGGGCATCCTGGTGACCACGGCGGGCTTCGGCAAGGGCTCGTACAGCTACATCGAGGGCAAGCCGCTGACCCTGGTCAGCGGGCCGGAGCTGGTGGAGCTGCTGGCCGACCAGGGGCTGCGCGGCCGGCTCGGCGGCGGCACCGGGGCCGGTACGGGCGGCGCTGGCGCCGGGGGCGGCGCCGACGGTACGGACGGCAGCGGCGGCGCGGGCGGCAGCGCCCGCAGCGGGACCGACGACGCGGGCGGCCCGGCGGCGGGACGGCAGGAGCCGGACGCCCCGCACAGCAAGGTCACGGTGAGCTGGCAGAGCCGGACGGCCGGCGGGGAGCCGGTGGAGCTGGACGTCACGGCGTTCCTGTGCGCCCGCGGCCGGGTGCTGAGCGACGAGCATTTCGTGTTCTTCAACAACCCGCAGGACCCGGACGGCGCCGTCCGGCTGCACCCCACCCACTCGGTGCCGGGCGAGCCGGCCCGGGCGGCCCGGCTGAGCCTGGACCTGCACCGGCTGCCGGCCGCCGTGGACGAGGTGGTGCTGGCGGTGTCCACCGAGGAGGAGGAGCACCCGACGCTGCCGCTCGGTCACGTGTACGGGCTGGCCGTCGCGGCGGAGTACGGGCCGGGGGCGGCCGGTCCGGCGCGGTGGCCGGGGGCGAACGGCGGCATGCCGGACTCGGCGATGCTGCTCGGGAGCTTCCGACGGACGTCCGCGGGCTGGCAGTTCGAACCCTCGGCACGGGCGGTGACGAACGGTCTGACGGGGCTGGCGACGGCCTTCGGCGTCGCGGTGGAGTGACGGGCCGGGACTTTGGTCCCCATGGGCCCCTCCGGCTGACGACACCGCCCCGGCCGGGGGGGGGGGGGGGGGGGGGGGGGGGGGGGGGGTGTGTGGGGGGGGGGGGGGGGGGGGGGGGGGGGGGGGGGGGGGGGGGGGGGGGGAACAGAGGCGAGAGCGGGAACAGCGGGAGGGACAAAAACCCCCCCCCCCCGGGGGGGGCCGGGGCGGTCCGGTGCGGTGCTGTGCTGTGTAGCGGGTGTGCGGTGAACGACCGGGTCAGGCGGCCGGCTTGGCGGCGACGGGCTTCGCCCGGTTCCCGAACAGGTTGAAGAACACGGCCAGCGTCGGCAGCAGGTACGCCAGCCAGACCACCAGCTGGAGCACGGTCGGGTCCGGCTGGAAGTTGAACACGCCCTTGAGCAGGGTGCCGTACCAGCTGTCCTTGGGGATGGTGCTGGAGATGTCGAAGGCCGTGGCGTGCAGGCCGGGCAGCCAGCCGGCCTCCTGGAGGTCGTGGACGCCGTAGGCGAGCACGCCGGCCGCGACCACGACCAGCATCGCGCCGGTCCAGGTGAAGAACTTGGCCAGGTTGATCTTCAACGCCCCGCGGTAGAACAGCCAGCCGAGCACCACCGAGGTGAGCAGGCCGAGCGCGGCGCCGATCAGCGGGTTCCAGCCGTCGTCGGTGGCCTGCACCGCGGACCAGATGAACAGCGCGGTCTCCAGGCCCTCGCGGCCGACCGCCAGGAAGGAGGTGACCACCAGCGCCGTGGTGCCCATCGCGATCGCCGCGTCCAACTTGCCGTGCAGCTCGGTCTTGAGGTGCCGGGCGGTGCGCCGCATCCAGAACACCATCCAGGTCACCAGCCCGACCGAGATGATCGACAGCGAGCCGCCGAGCGCCTCCTGGGCCTCGAAGGTCAGCTGCGAGGAGCCGAACTGGAGGACCGCGCCGAAGACCATGGAGAGCACCACGGCCGCGGTGACGCCGAGCCACACCGGCGGCAGCTTGTCCCGGCGGTCGGTCTTGACCAGGTAGGCGATCAGGATGCAGACGACCAGGCTGGCCTCGAGGCCTTCGCGCAGGCCGATCAGGTAGTTGCCGAACACGGCTGACTCCTCGGGGTGTTGGGGGTGGGAAGGATCAGCCGAACAGGGCCTGGCCCCACCACTCCCCCGGCTTGCGGACACCCGCCGGGCAGGCGAAGTGGGCGGAGCCGACGTGCTGGATGTACTCGTTGAGCTTGTCCGAGGCCGCGAGCCGCTGCTGGAGCGGGACGAAGGCCTTGCGGGTGTCGCGCTGGTAGGCGAGGAAGAACAGTCCGGCGTCCAGGCGGCCGAGGCCGTCGGTGCCGTCGGTGAAGGAGAAGCCGCGGCGCAGGATCATCAGGCCGTTGTTGGCGTCCGGGTGCGCCAGGGCGACGTGCGAGGTCGCGGGCATCGCCTTGAGGTCGGGGGCGTCGTGCTCCTTGGCCTTGCCGTACGGGGCGCCCTCGCCCTTGGTGCGGCCGAAGGTGTCCTCCTGGTCCTTGAGCGGGGCGCGGTCCCAGGTCTCGATGTGCATCCGGATCCGCCGGGCGACCAGGTAGGAGCCGCCGGTCATCCACTCGGGGCCGTCGCCGGGGGCGGCCCAGACGTGCTCGGCGAGGTTGGCGCCGTCGCTGCCCGCGATGTTGTGGGTGCCGTCCTTGAACCCCATCAGGTTGCGCGGGGTCTGCTGGTCCGGGGTGGTCGAGGAGGTCTTGCCGAAGCCGAGCTGGGACCAGCGGATGTTGACGGTGCCCATGCCGATCCGGGCCAGGTTGCGGATCGCGTGCACCGCGACCTGGGGGTCGTCGGCGCAGGCCTGGACGCAGAGGTCGCCGCCGCTGCGCAGCGGGTCGAGCTTGTCGCCCTTGAAGGTGGGCAGCTCGATCAGGGCCTCGGGGCGCTGGGCCTTGAGGCCGAAGCGGTCGACGCCGTCCTTCTCGAACAGGCCGGGGCCGAAGCCGATGGTGAGGGTGAGCCGGGAGGCGGGCAGGCCGAGGGCCTCGCCGGTGTCGTCCGGCGGGGCCTCCGCGGAGGCCGGGACGGCGCCGGTGCCGACCTCGCGGCCGCCGGTCATCGCGGCGGCCGCCTTGGTCCACTCCTTGAGCAGCTTGACCAGGGATTCCCGCGTCGCCTTCTCGGAGACGTCGAAGGCCGCAAAGTGCAGCCGGTCCTGGACGGGGGTGGCGATACCGGCCTGGTGGTCGCCGTAGAACGGGACCTCCGCCGCGACCGTCGCGCCGGCCGCCGGGACGGGGTCGTCGTCCTGGCGGCTCGCCGCCGCGACCGAGCCGACGGCCGCGGCGCCGAGCGCGACGCCCGCGCCGGCCCAGCCGATGACGGCGCGGCGGCTGACCGCGCCCGGGGTGGGGGTGGCGGCAGCGGCCGGGGCACCCTGCTGCTGCTCGTTCTCGGCGTCCATCGGCGGGCGGGCCCTTCTCACTCTTGCTGAACTACTGGAACTGCTGGAGGTGCTGGAGATGCTGGGAGTCCGGAAGCGCTGGAGCTGCCGGCGGTGCCGGACTCCCGGTGCCGGTCGCCTACTTGACGACCACGGCGGCGGCCAGCTTCGACAGCGGCTCGCCCAGCGAGTTGACCGCGTCGGAGAAGGTCTTGCGCTCGGCCTCGGTGACCTTGTCGTACGGGGTGAAGGTGCCGTCGGCCTGCTTGTACTTGGCGAGCAGGGCGTTGATGGCGGTGAACTCGGAGTCGAGGGTCTTCGACAGCTCCGGGTCCTTCTCGGCGGCGACCGGCTTCAACAGCTCGTAGGCCTTCTGGGCGCCCTCGACGTTGGCCTGGAAGTCCGCGAGGTCGGTGTGGCTGTAGCGGTCCTCCTCACCGGTGATCTTGTTGGTGGCGACCTCGTCGAGCAGTTCCTTGGCACCGTTGGCCATGCTGGTCGCGGTGATCTCCGCCTCGGGGATCTTCTTCTGCCAGTCCTTGAGGTCGGTGACCAGCTGGTCGGCGAGGGTCTTCTCCTCGTCGCCGATCCTGGCGTCGGCCCAGAGGGCCTTCTCCAGGCGGTGCCAGCCGGTCCAGGCCTGGCCCTGCTCCAGCTTGTCCTCGCGGGTGTCGGTCTTGGGGTCGACGTCGCCGAAGCTCTCGGCGACCGGCTCGGTGCGCTCCCAGCCGGTGCGCGAGGGGGCGTACAGCGACTTGGCCTTCTCCAGGTCGCCGCCCTTGATCGCGGCGGCGAAGGCCTCGACCGCCGGGACGGTGGCGTCGGCCTGCTCCTGGGCGTACTTGCGGTAGGCGTCGACGGCGGCGGCCAGGCGCGGGTCGGCGGGGGCGGCGCTGCCGCTGTCGCCGGTCACGGTGATCTTCTGGCGGATGCCGTCGCCGACCATGCCGGGCTTGCAGGCGACCTCGTAGCTGCCCGCCTTGATCTCGGCGTTGATGCTGGCCTTGGTGCCGGGGCCGATGTTCTCCCGCTCGGTGACGATCTTGTCGCCGGCGGCGTAGACGTAGACCTCGGTGGTCTTGGAGCCCTTGTTGCTGATGTCGATCACCACGTGACCAGCCGGGAAGCTGGTCCTGGACACCTCGCAGGCGGTGTCGGTGGCGTTGACCTTGACCGCGTCCGAGGCGCCCGCCTTGTCGTCCTTCTTCGACGCGCAGCCCGCCAGGGCGGCGGTGGCCACGGCGAGGCTGAGCAGCGCGGCTGCGGTGGAACGGCGGCGGGCGGACATGGGGGCTCCAACGGAAAAGGGCATGGGGGTGCCAAGGCCGGGTAAAGCACCGGCCGGGCCGGCGCCTCCTGATTTAGCTAAGGCATACCTTACGTAAGAAGTCTTTACCGTCGACACCCGGCCCCCCGCCCTGCCCGAACCGTTACCTCCCGGGCGCGCGGCGGGCGGCGGCGCGGGCCGTCCAGCGGCCCTCCTGGCGGCTGATCCGGATCGGGTGGCCGAAGGTCGCGCTGATCAGCTCCGTGGTCATCACCTCGTCCACCGGACCGGCCGCCAGGCACTCGCCCTCGCGCAGCAGCAGCGCGTGGGTGGTGCTCTCCGGCAGCTCCTCCAGGTGGTGGGTGACCAGCACGCTGGCCAGTTCGGGGTGCTGGTGGCGCAGCAGGTCCAGGCTGTCCAGCAGCAGCTCGCGGGCGGTCAGGTCGAGACCGGTGGCGGGCTCGTCGAGCAGCAGCAGGCGGGGGCTGGGCATCAGCGCGCGGGCGATCAGAGCCCGGCCGCGCTCGCCCTGGGAGAGCGTGGTCCACGGGGCGTCCGCCATCGCGGCCATGCCGAGGGTCTCGATCAGCTGCTCGGCCCGCTCCACCGCCTCGGGGGCGGGCTTGCGGTGCCACTCCGGCTCGATGGTGTTGGTGTGGCCGGTGAGCACCACCTCGCGCACGCTCAGCGGCGAGCGCAGCGGGTGGCGCGGGTTGACGTGCCCGAGGTGGGCACGCAGCTCACGGATGTCGACCCGGCCGAGCCGGCGGCCGAGCACGTCCACCGTGCCGCGGGTGGGGTGGGAGACCGCGCCGAGCAGGGCGAGCAGGGTGGACTTGCCCGCCCCGTTGGGACCGAGCAGTGCCCAGTGCTCGCCGGGCTGGATCTCCAGGGTGATGCCGCGCAGCAGGTGCCGGCCGTCGCGCACGACGTCCACGTCCTGGGTGCGCAGCAGCGGGCCGTCGAAGGACGGGGCCATGGTGCGGTTCTCCGATCACGGTGCCGGTCAAGGGGGTGGTCGGCGCCGCACCGGACCGGCCCGGCGCCGACCGTCCGCGTGCACAGTACAACCGTCGGCCCGGGGCGGCCCCGCGGCATCCGAGGGGTGGACCGCGACGGCCGGGGAAGGAATCACCAGAACCCTGTCGCCCGGGGTGAGTTGGGAGGAGGATTGGATCCTTCCGAGGGGGACAGGGGGAGGTCCGACGATGACTGCGGATCCGAGGGCGACGGACGGGGAGCGGGCCGCCGCCACGCTGCACGAGCTGGTCGAACGGCAGGCCCGCCGGGCGCCGGAGGCGGTGGCGGTGCGGTGCGGCGGCGACGAGCTGACGTACCGGGAACTGGACGAGCGGGCGGTGCGGCTGGCCGCCCACCTGGCGGGGCGCGGGCTCGGCCCGGGCGCCCGGGCGGCCGTCGCACTGGGCCGGGGCACCGAGGTGTACGTCGCCCTGCTGGCGGTGTTGAAGACCGGCGCCGCGTTCGTGCCGCTGGAGCCGACCGCGCCCGACGCCCTGCTGCGGCACGTCCTGGGCGACGCCGCGCCCGCGTTGCTGCTGACGGAGCGCCGCCATCTGGTCCGGCTGGCCGACGCGGGCCCTGCGGAGCCCGTCTGCCTGGACGAACTGGACCTGCCTGAGCGGGAGTTCGTGCCGCCGGAGGTCTCCCCCGAGGACGTCGCCTGCGTCTTCTACACCTCCGGCTCCACCGGCCTGCCCACCGGCGCACTGGTCGAGCACCGCAACCTGCTGGCCGCGTACGCCGGTTGGCGCGAGGTGTACGGGCTGACGCCCGCCGACCGGATCCTGCAGACGGCGAGCCTGGAGTTCGACGTCTTCACCGCCGACTGGGTGCGCGCCCTGGGCACCGGCGCGACCCTGGTGGTCACCGCCTTCAACCTCACCCTGGACCGCACCGCCGACCTCGCCGCGCTGCCCGCGCTGGTGGCGCAGGAGCGGATCACGGTCATGGAACTGAACGTCCGCACGGCGCGCCGCCTCACCGACCTGCTGGCCGCGACCGGCGCCGGGCTGCCCGGGGTGCGGCTGCTCACCGTCGGCGCCGAGAAGTGGTACCTGGACGAGCAGTTGGGCCTGCAACGGCTGCTCGGCGGGGACACCAGGGTGCTGAACGTCTACGGCCTGGCCGAGGCCACCGTCGACAGCACCTGGTTCGAGGTCCGCGGCGCGGCCGCCGCCGAGGGCGCGGAGCGGGTCTCGCTGGTCGGCCGGCCCTTCCCCGGCACCCGGGTGTACGTGCTGGGCCCCCAGGCCACCCCGGTGGCGCCCAGGCGGGTCGGTGAGATCGCGATCGCGGGCTCCGGCCTGACCCGCGGCTACCTCAACCGGCCGCTGGACACCGCCCGGCGCTTCGTGCGCGCCGACTACGACCCGGACGGGAAGGTGCTGCTCACCGGCGACCTCGGGCGGCTGCGGGCGGACGGCGTACTGGAGTTCGTCGGCCGGGCCACCACCGTGGTCGGCCCGCTCGGCACGGACCGGGCGACCACGGTGACCACCCGGGTCAAGGCGGCGGCCCGCGCCGAGGGCGCGCTGCGCGCCCATCCGTCGGTCCGGGAGGCCGCCGTGGTCGAGGTACGGCCCACACCGGGGAAGCCGGTGCTGGTCGGCTACGCGGTGCCCACCCAGGGCGTTCCGGAGGGGGTGGACGGCTGGTCGCTCACCCAGTACCTGCTGACCGAGCTCAAGGGCTTCTCGGCGCCGGCCGCGGTGGTCGTCGTCCCGGAGCTGCCGCGCACCCGGGCCGGGAAGCTGGACCGCGCCGAGCTGCCGCTGCCGGCCCCGCCGGAACACACCGCGCCCCGCTCGGCCAAGGCGGGCGGCAGCCGCAAGGGCGGCGGGAAGGCCGGGGGCGGGGCGGGCGCCAAGGACGCGGCGGGCTGCCTGGCCCTCTTCCTCACCGTGACCGCCACCATCGTCTCCCGGGCCCTCACGGACACCTTCTTCCCCGGGTCGACGGACCTCTCGGGGGTGCCCGGCGCGTACCACTTCTGGTTCGGCCTGCTCTACTTCTGCGAGTGCGCCGCCTTCGGCGCCGGGCTGGCCTTCCTGGTCCTCGGCCTCCCCTCGGTACTGCGGCTGGGCCGCTCGCCCGGGCTGTCGGTGCTCGCCTACCTGTCCGTGTTCTGGCTGCTCGCCAACTGGTGGCCGCAGGACAACCTGTACCGGCTGACCGCGGCCGACGACTGGCCGCGCGAGACCACGATGGTGTACGTGTTCAACATCCCGCTGATGCTGGCCGCGGTGATCGTGGTGATCTTCCTGCTGCGCAAACCCGCTCCACGGAAGGTGAACTGACGGTTCATCAGCTCAGTTCGTCAGCTCAGTTCGTCAGCTCAGTTCGTCGGCGCAGTTCGTCAGCGCAGGGCCTCGAACATTCCGGCCAGGGCGTGGTTGGCCGCCGCGACCAGTGCCTGCGCGGCGTCCAGCGCCTCGCCGTCGGGCCCGGCCAGGGCAAGCCCGACGGCGGGCTCCGGGTCGTGGGCGGCCGTCGGGATCAGCGGCAGCAGGGTGACGCCGAGCCGGGCGCAGCGCGGGCGCAGTCGGTCGAGGTGCTCGTACAGCGCCTCGGGGGCGAGCCGGGCGCCGAGCGGCAGCGCGTCCAGGGTGCGGACCAGGTGGCCCGGGCCGCGTACCTGGTCCAACCGCTCGCGTAGCACGAAGGCGACGGCGGGGCCGGTGAGCCGCAGGTTGATCTCGGTGGGGGCGAGGCGGCGCTGGCGGTCGGTGACGAAGTCGACGTCGTACCAGCCGCGGTAGCCCTCGGCGGCCAGCCGCTCCCCCACTGCCAGGGCGAAGCCGCGGGCCGTGTCGGCGGCGGCCCGCGGCACGGTGCCGGGGCCGACGGTGACGCCCTGGTAGCGGGTGCCGGCCACCTCCATGGCGCCGGCCCCGACCGGGTGCACGGTGCCGTCCGGGCCGATCACGGCGTCGTAGGTGACGTCCCGCAGCCGGGCGGCCGGGCCCGGGTCCACGTACTCCTCCAGCAGTAACTCGCCGTCCGGTGGCAGGAGTTCGGAGCGCACCAGGCGGCGCAGCAGGGCGCCTCCGCCGCCGGCGGCGAACAGTTCGGCGGGCTCGACCACGACGGTGCCGTAACCGCCCACGCCGTACGGGCTCTTGAGGACGGTGGTCAGGCCCCGGACGGCACGGACGGTGAGTCTGCGCGCCGCGCGACGACGGCTCTCCGCGCGCTCCTGGGCGGGGACGACGATCCCGGGGTGCTCGGGGGCGAGGGCGGTGAACAGCCCGTGCGCGGCGGCCTTGGACTCGTAGCGGCGTACGGCGGCCAGCTCGGGCCCCTCGCCCTGCGCGGTGGTGCGGCCCCAACTGACCACCGGACGGCCGGACTCGGCGATCCTGGCGGCAAGTGCGGGGCGGGCGGCGAGCGCCTCGGCGAGCGTCCGGTCGGCGGCCACCCCGGTGTGCACCTCGACCGGCCCCCAGGCGAGTTCGCGGCCCAGCCAGTCGGTCCAGGCCCGGTCGACCTCGGCGGGCAGCACCAGCACGGCCGGTTCCGGGCTGTAGCCGACGGCCAGACAGGCGTAGTGGTGCGCCTGCCGCAGCCGCCGCGCCCGCTGGGCGGCGTCCATGCCCGGGGCGAAGAACTGGGCGTTGAAGTCCGCGACGTTGCCCAGGTGCACCGCCGCCCGCCCGCCGGTCCAGGCCCCCACCCATCCGTCCATGGAGCGGAAGCATAGGGCGTCGCAGCGCCGACGGGCCCCGCCTCGGTAGTCGACCGTCACGACGGCAGTGTGGACGGCTTGTTAAGTTCCGATCATTTTTGACTGGACCAGGACACAACTTGGCAAAGTTATGACTTTTCCTCTAGCCCGATCTGACTGATCGCCGTCAATCTCGGTCGCAGCTCTTTGCAGCCCCTTTTCCTGCACCCCACCCCCACTGGAGTCAGAGTGAGCCCCAACTCCTCCTCCCGTCGTGCCCGCACGGCCGGAGCGATAGCCGTCGTCGCCGCCCTCGCCGCCGTGGCCGTCCCCACCACGGCCTCCGCCGCCCCGGTCGGCCGCGAGGCCGCGATCGCCCAGGCCCGCGCCAACGTCACCCACAACCCCGGGGTGTTCGGCTACGGCGCGGGCCAGGACCTCGTCCTCAAGGACGTCGTCCTCGACCCCGACGGCACCTCGCACATCCGCTTCGACCGCACCTACCAGGGACTTCCCGTGGTCGGCGGCGACCTGGTCGTCCACCAGGACGCCCGCGGCAGGCTCAAGGACTCCTCCCGGGCGGCCGCCCACGACGCCGCCGTGAAGACCACCGTCCCCAAGGTCCCCGCCCAGGCCGGCGCCGCCGACGCGCTCTCCGCCGCCCCCGGCGTCCGGGACGCCACCAGCAGCCCCGAACTGGTCGTCTGGGCCGCCGACGGCACCCCGCGACTGGCCTGGCGCACCGTCGTCGAGGGCACCGGCGAGCACGGCCAGCCGGCCGGCAAGGTCGTCGTCACCGACGCCACCACCGGCGAGCAGATCGAGTCCTACGACGCCGAGCACCAGGCCGCCGGCACCGGGAACTCCGAGTACACCGGCCAGGTCACCGTCGACACCACCCCGGCCAACGGCGGCTACACCCTCACCGACCCGGTCCGCGGCCACGTCACCAAGGACGCCGGCAACCTGTCCGCGAGCTCGATCAAGGCGAGCTCCGGCACCCCGTTCACCAGCACCACCAACGTCTGGGGCGACGGGAGGAAGTTCTCCACCAACCGTGCCACCGCCGCCGTCGACGCCCACGCCAACACGGCCTGGACGTACGACTACTACAAGAACGTGCACGGCCGGAACGGCATCAAGAACGACGGCAAGGGCGCCACCGTCTTCGTGCACGTCGGCACCAACTGGGACAACGCCCAGTGGTCCGACAGCTGCTTCTGCATGATGACCGGCGACGGCGACGGCACCACCGACCCCGAGCAGGTCGACCTCGACACCATGGGCCACGAGATGACCCACGGCGTCACCAGCGCCACCGCCAACCTGCGCTACAGCGGCGAGTCCGGCGGCCTCAACGAGTCGACCAGCGACATCTTCGGCACCATGGTCGAGTGGTACGCCAACAACAGGATCGACACCGGCGACTACCTGTTCAGCGACCAGTCCACCCCGCCGTGGCTGCGCCGCTTCGACAAGCCCTCGCTGGACGGCAAGTCGGCCGACTGCTGGAGCAGTTCGGTCGGCAAGCTGGACGTCCACAACTCCTCCGGCGTCGGCAACCACTGGTTCTACCTCGCCAGCGAGGGCAGCGGCAGCAAGACCGTCAACGGGGTCGCCTACAACAGCCCCACCTGCAACAAGTCCACGGTCACCGGCATCGGCAACCAGAAGGTCGCCAAGATCTGGTACCGCGCGCTGACCGTCTACATGACCTCCACCACCAACTACAAGGGCGCCCGCGCCGCCTCGCTCAACGCCGCCCGCGACCTCTACGGCGCGGGCAGCACCGAGTACAACGCGGTCGCTGCGGCCTGGAGCGCCGTCAGCGTCAACTGATGCGTCAAGCAGTGCGTCACAAGTAATGCGTCAACTGATGCGTCAACCAGTGTGCGGAGATCAGCTGTTGAACCCGACGTGGACGTGGTCGTGATGGGTGTCGTCGGTGAAGAACTGGTTGCCGACGCCCGCGATCGCCACCGGCCCGCCCACGTTGTACGAACCGGCCGCCGCCGCGTCCCGCATGAAGGACTCGATCAGCTGCCGGGGCGTGGCCGGGTCCACCACCGCCCGGCCGTCGATCCGCCAGACGTCGAAGGCCCGGCCCAGCGGATGGTCGCTGGGCCGGGTCGTCCCGAAGACGTCCAGGGGGTGGCCGGTGCGCACCACGCTCACCGACAGCGCGTACGGGCCGGCCAGCCGCAGCATCGCCGTCAGGACGGTGTCGTGGACGGTGCCGCTGAGCAGGTCGGCGGCGGCCTCGGGCGGCAGTTCGATCCTCGGCTCGGCCAGCACCTTCGCCACCGCGGGGGCGGGTGAGGCGGTGGCCGGGCCCGGGTCCCCCGGGTTCACGGCGGTGACCGTCCAGCGCGGCGCCGCCCGGCTCAGCCGGACGTCCACCGTGATGCCGCCCGCCGCCACCGAGCCGTCCGGCCGCCTGGTCCACTGGCGGCAGACCACCAGCACGCTCGCCGAGTCGGCGAGGATCCCGCCGTACTGGGCGTCGATCACCTCCAGGGCCGCCTCCGGCGCCGCCGGGGCGAGCCGCCCGGCCCCGTCCGCCAGGCCCGGCGGCAGGCCCAGCGCGGCCACCCGGGCCCGGGCCGCCCCGGCCCCCTGGCCGCCGGGCGGCCAGGCGCCGAGCGCGGCGACCAGCTCGACGGCGCGGCGCTTGACGTCGGGCTGGATCTCGCCGGGGCCGGGCTGCCAGAGCGGCGGGGTGGGCAGCGGGGTCGGGGGCTGGGTAGGGGGCTCTGTCGTGGTCGGGGCCGTCGTGGGAGTTGGGGTGGGCCGGTCGGTCGAGTGCGGGGTCGGCGGCGAACTCGCTGGGGCCACGGCGGACTTCGCTCCGCTCGTACACCCCACCGCGCCCAGCAGCACCGCCGCCGCACCCGCCCGCAGCACCCCGCGTCGGCCCGTACCCCGGCCACCGTCTCCGCTCGTCATGCCGTCAGTATGCGACCGGCGGCCGGGCCGGGGCGCGGGCGTCAGCCCAGACGGCGGATCGGCTCACCCGCCAGGAACGCCGCGATGTCCTCCACCGCCTCGGTGAAGTACCGCCGGTAGTTCTCCTGCGAGACGTACCCCAGGTGCGGGGTGGCCAGCAGCCGGGGCGCGCGGCGCATCGGGTGGTCGGCGGGCAGCGGCTCGACGTCGAAGACGTCCACGGCGGCCCCCGCGATCCGGCCGCCGGTGAGGGCGGCGAGCAGCGCGTCCTGGTCGACGATCGCCGCCCGGGAGGTGTTCACCAGGTAGGCCTCCGGCTTCATCAGGGCGAGCTCGGCGGCGCCGATCAGCCCCCGGGTGCCCGCGTCGGACGCGAGGTGGATCGACACGAAGTCGCTCTCCCCGAGCAGTTGCTCCTTCGAGGCGGCCCGGCGCACACCGGCCGCGGCCGCCCGTTCGTCGGTCAGGCTCCGGCTCCAGGCGAGCACCTCCATGCCGAAGGCCAGCCCGACCCGGGCCACGGCGCCGCCGATCCGGCCGAGGCCGAGCACTCCGAGCGTCCGGCCGTGCAGATCGGCCCCGACGGTGCTCTGCCAGGGCCCGCCCTCGCGCAGCGCGGTGTTCTCCTGGACGATGCCGCGGGCCAGACCCAGCAGCAGCGCCCAGGTCAGCTCGACCGGCGGGGTGCCGGAGCTGGCCGTACCGCAGACGGTGACGCCGTGCGCCGCGGCGGCCGGGAGGTCGATCACCGAGTTGCGCATGCCGGAGGCGATCAGCAGCTTGAGGCGGGGCAGCCGGGCGAACAGCGTGGCGGGGAACGGCACCCGCTCGCGCAGGGTGACCACGATGTCGAACCCGGCGAGCACGGCGGCCAGTTCCGCCTCCGAGGCGTGGTGCTCGCGGAAGGCGGTCACCTCGACCCGGTCGGCGACCGGGGTCCAGTCGGCGGAGCTGGTGGCGACGCCCTGGAAGTCGTCCAGGACGGCGCAGCGAAGGAGCGGAAACGTCATGCCCGCAGCTTCCCAGACGGCGGCGGACCGGGGGGCCGCAGGCCGTAGCGGTCCCGGTCCCGTTCCCTGTCCCTTTCCCGGACGATCCACGGGGGCTCGCCGAGCTTGGCCCGCAGGACGGCCATCGGGTGGCGCAGCTCCCGGGGGTCGAACAGGCCGTCCCAGCCGTGCTGTTGGATGTCCAGCAGGTCGTGCATTCCCTCGCCGAGCTCGATCAGGGTGCGCAGCACCCGGGTGTCCTGGCGGGTGAGCGGGACCTCCCGGCCGTCCACGGTGGCGATCCGGGTGGTCAGGTCGAGGACGATGCGGCCGTCGAAGGCGGTCAGCGGGCCCGGCGACTCGTCCACGGGGTGTTCCTGCTCCATGCCGGGCAGCCTATCCATTTGCGGCTCCGCGCCGAACTCCCCCCGGCCCGAGGGCACATGACCGGCGGACCGGGTTCGTGGCCCTGGCCAGGCGGCCGGGGGAACAGCGGCCGAGAGAGCGGCCGCGCCGCTCAGCCGTCCGGGGCGAGCAGCGCCTCGGCGGTGGCCGTCCGGGCGTACAGCACCCAGCGGCCGGCGCGGTGGGCGCTGACCAGGCGGGCGTCCCGCAGCGCCGTCAGGTACTGGGAGACGGCCGAGGGGGACAGGCCGGTGCGGTGGGCGAGATCGGTGGTCGAGGCGGGGGCGGCGAGTTCGGCGAGCAGCAGGGCGCGGGAGCGGCCGAGCACCGCGGCCAGGGCCGCCGTGCCGGGGGCCGGTGCCTCCGCGGTCCAGAGACGGCCGATCCCCCGTGCCGGGTAGGCGAGTTGGGGCGGGGCCGGCGGGGCGAGCAGGGTGAACAGGCCGGGGCCGGTGAACGCGGAGGGGATCAGCAGCAGGCCCGGCCCGGCGGTGCGGCGGGGCATCGGGCGGGAGCGGTGGCTCAGCCGTAGGGCGCCGTCGGTCCAGCGCAGTTCGGCGTGCAGGTCGTTCAGCACCCGCTCGGCGCCGTGCTCGGCGGCCTGCCGGGCCCGGTACAACACGTCGGCGTCGAGCACGGCGCGGATCCGCGCCCAGTACGGCGCGAGGGCCAGCTCCCAGTAGGCCTCGACCGCCTCGGCGAGCCGGGCCAGCCCGGCCTCCGGGTCGGCGTGCAGGGCCCGCAGCCTCGGGCCGAGCCCGCCCTGGTCCGCGTGGTGCGCCCGGTCCGTCCGGTCCGTCCGGTCCGTCCGGTGCGGGCGGTGCGCCCGGTCCGCCTGGTCCGCCTGGTCCGCCTGGTCCGCCGCCAGCCGGTCCAGGTCGCGCCGGACCTGCGCGGCGGGGGTGGCCCGGATCGCGGCGAGTTCCCCGGCCAGGGTCGGCGCGGGGCCGGTCGGGGCCGGGTTGAGGAAGTCCGGCACGTAGCCGGTGGGCGGCACGAGTTCGGCGAGCAGCCCGTACGCCGGGCCGAGCGCCGCCAGCCGGGGCCGGACCTGCTCCACCCAGGGGCCGTGGACGGCGTGCGGCACTCCCGAGCGCAGCAGGCGCAGGCTCGGCCCAACCTCCCACATCGGTGCGACCACGAACCGCATCCGGGCCAGGTCACCCGCCGTGAACAGCAGTTCCGCCAACGCCCGCCCCCGTGGATTCACACATTCCCGAATCAGTGGCGATCAGGTTAGTTCAATGGCGATCATGACCAGCATGACTTCCGACACCACTCTGACCGCCCCCTCCGTGTCCGCCGCCTCCTCCGGCACCTGGCAGCTCGGCGACCGCACCGTCCACCGGATCGGCTTCGGCACCATGCGCCTGCCGCAGACCGGACCGGCGCTCGTACCGGAAGCCGTGCCGCGCGACCGCGACCAGCCCTGCGGGTGCTGCGCCGCGCGGTCGAACTGGGCGTCAACCACATCGACACCGCCGCCTTCTACTTCTCCCCGCTGCGCTCCGCCAACGAGCTGATCAACAGCGCCCTCGCCCCGTACTCCGACGACCTGGTGATCGCCACCAAGGTCGGCCCGGCCCGTGGCACCGACGGCCAGTGGATCGACCACGCCCGCACCCCCGAGGCCCTGCGCGCCCAGGTCGAGGAGAACCTGCGACAGCTCGGCCGCGACCACCTCGACCTGGTCAACCTGCGCATCCTGGGCACCGACTCGATCGCCGAGCGCTTCGGCGCACTCGCCGAGTTGCGGCAGGCCGGACTGATCCGACAGCTCGGCCTCTCCAACGTCCACCCGCACCAGCTCACCGAGGCCCAGGCCATCGCCCCGGTCATCTGCGTACAGAACCCGTACGGGATCGGCGCCTCGGCCGCCCAGGACGAGGTGCTGCGGCTCTGCGGCGAGCAGGGCATCGCCTTCGTCCCGTTCTACGCCATCGCCGGTGCCGGGCGGGAGGGCGGCGCCGGCGGGACGGAACCCGGCGAGGTCCGGACGGTTGCCGAGGCGCGCGGCGTCAGCACGGCCCAGGTCCGGCTCGCGTGGACGCTCCACCGGGGCCCGCACGTCCTCGCCATCCCGGGCACCGGCGACGTGGCGCACCTGGAGGACAACCTCGCGGCCGGCGCCCTGCGGCTGACGGCCGAGGAACTCGCCCTGCTGAACCGGGCCCACACCGGCTGACCGGGAACCACCACCGACCGAACGGGCGTCACTCCGGGGCCAGACCGTCGCACCGAACGAACCCCGGAGCCCGCCCGTGCCCGACAGCGCCACCCGCTACCTCTACCTCGCCCGCCACGGCGAGGCCGCCCACCACAGCCCCACCGACAAGGAGTCGGGGCGCGAGCCGGAGGGCGAGTCGGAGAGCTGCGGACTCACCCCCACCGGCCGCCGGCAGGCCGTCCTGCTCGGCCGCCGCCTGGCGGAGCGCCCCCTCACGGCCGTCCACCACGGGCCGCTCCCCCGGGCCGCGCAGACCGCCCGGCTGATCGGGGAACAGCTCGGCGGGGTGCCGGTGTCGGCCTGTGAGGAGGCCGGCGACTACGTCCCGTACGCGCCGTCGGCCGACGAACTGCCGCCCGACAGCGCAGAGTTCCTGCTGCGCTTCCTGGCCGGAGCCTCCGCCGAGGAGCTCTCCCGCGGGCCGGAACTGGCCCGCCGGGCCGTCGACCGCTTCACCGGACCGGTCGACGGCCCCGAGGACCGGCACGAACTGGTCGTCACCCACGCCTTCCTGATCGGCTGGCTGGTCCGCCACACCCTGGATGCCCCCGCCTGGCGCTGGCTCGGCCTCAACGCGGCCAACTCGGCGCTCACCGTGCTCCGCTTCGCTCCCGGCCGCCCCTCCGCCGTCCTCCTCCTGAACGACCAGTCCCACCTGCCCGAGGAACTGCGCTGGACGGGCTTCCCGCCGGAGCTGCGGGCCTGAGCAGGCGTCGCTGAGCAGCCGTCGCGAGGCCTCCGCCCGGGCTGGCGCGTTGAGACGAGTGGGGGCAGGTCCGTCGGCAGGCATGCGGCCGCCAGAATTGTGGTCGACAGGAATATGCAGACCGGTCTACAGTCTCCATCCATGGGAGCAAAGGGCGAGGAGACCCGGGCCCGGCTGATCGCCGGCACCCGGGAACTGATCGAGCAGCACGGGTACTCCGGCACGGGCCTCAACCAGGTCCTGGCCGTCACCGGCGCACCGCGCGGCTCCCTCTACTTCCACTTCCCCGGCGGCAAGGACCAACTGGTCGCGGCCGCACTGCTGCAGTCCGGCCAAGAGGTCGCCGACCTGCTGACCGGACTCGCCGCCGACGGAGCCGACGCCGCCGCGCTGAGCCGGCACCTCACCGAGGTGTTCGCGGACCGCCTGGCCCGCTCCGACTACACCAAGGGCTGCCCCATCGCCACCGTCGCCCTGGAGGTCGCCGGCACCAACGAGGCACTGCGCGCCGTGTGCGCCGAGGTGTACGAGGGCTGGCAGCGCATCCTTGCCGAGCAGCTGACCGCCGGCGGCTTCCGCCCGGCCGAGGCTGCGGTGGCCGCCGGCCAGGCCCTGGCCCTGCTGGAGGGCGCGGTGCTGCTGGCCTCGGTCCGACGCAGCCGCGAGCCCCTGGACGACGCCCGGCACGCCGTCCTCCACCTCCTCGGCGCGAAGGCGTCCGGCCGCTCGTAGCCGTCGCGCGGGCACCCCGTGGCCGGGGCCGTACCCGTAGCCGTGGCCGGCCGGTTGCCGCGCCGACCGCTCGGCCAAGAATATGCAGACCGGTCTACAGACCAACTGTGCGCCTGCCATCCCACTAACCCCTCCCCCTTCCACTTCCACTCCCCGCCCCGCCCCACCATGACCAGAAATTATGCAGATCGGTCTACAGAAATATGCCGACCGGTCCACAGAAAGCAGGAACACTCACGCCATCCGCTCCCCCGCCCCCGCCCCCGCAGACCCTCGTCCTCGGCGCCGGCGGCTTCCTCGGCCGCTGGCTGATCCTCGAACTCCTCGGCCGCGGCGAGCCCGTGGCCGCCGCCGTCCGCACCACCGGGAGCGGCACAGCCCTCCGCGCCTGGCTGCGCGAGCACGACACCGACCCGACCCCGCTGACCACCGTCACCGCCGACCTCACCCGCCCCGGCCTCGGCCTCTCCCCCGAGGACGACGCCCGCCTCGCCGAGGTCCGCGACGTCCACAACCTCGCCGCCCGCTACCAGTTCGGCCTCACCCGCGCCCAGGCCGAACCCGCCAACCTCCACGGCGCCCTCCACGCACTGCACTGGTCCGCGACCCGACCCCGGCTGCGCCGCCTGGTCCACCTCTCCGGCTACCGCGTCGGCCGCGACCCCCACCCCCGCCACCCGCTCGACCAGGGCGCCACCGCCGCCCTCTACGCCCGCCTCGGCGCCTACGAGGCCTCCAAGCAACTCGCCGACGCCGCCGTCCGCGTCACCGCACCCCGGCTCGGCGTCCCGCTCACCACCGTCAACCCGAGCAGCGTCATCGGCCACTCGGCCACCGGCGAGGCCGGCCAGTACCTCGGCCTCGCCCAACTGGTCCACCAACTGCACCGCGGCCGCCTCCCCCTGCTGCCGGGCACCCGCCGCACCTTCGTCCCCGTCGTCACCGTCGACCACCTGACCCGCTTCCTGGCCGCCGTCCCGGCACACGACCACGCGCCCAGCGCCGCCCACACCGTCCTCGACCCGACCACCCCCGCCCTCCCCGACCTGGTCGCCCTCCTCGCCACCCACCTCGGCGTGCGCCCACCCCGCGGCCTGATCCCCGTCCCCCTCGTCCGCCGCCTCCCCCGCGCCCTCACCGGCGCCGACCCGGAGACCCTCAGCTTCCTCTCCGAGGACCGCTACGACACCACCTCCGCCGACCACCTCGCCACCGCCGCCGGCCTCACCCACCCGCCCCTCACCCCCGCCCTCCACCACTGGGCCGACCGCCTCGTCCACGACGCCTTCGGCACCCGATAGCCACCCCCGCCCCGCACCGGAAGTCGACCCACCCGACTTCCGGTGCGTCCCACACCCACCCGCCGCAAGTGGACCGTCTGGATCATCGGTTGAGGTGTGCCGTCGCGTGATGCCCAATGAGCCGGGATCGAGCCGCTGTTGCCGGATCCGGCTCCGAAGAACGGTTGGCGTTGGCGCGCGGACGACGCTGGAGTCGACCGCCACGACCCTGCCGAGATCGCCTTCGGCATCGGCCTGAGCGAGCAGGGCGGTGGAGATCCTCTCCCAGGTTCCGACAGCGGCCCGGTTCCTCAGTTGCTCGTGGGCGCCACTCCACTGCTCCGGGGCAGGCCCACAGCTTGGCCCAGTCACCGCGCGCACAGCCGGTCCAGGGCCGCGCGGCTCTCCTCGTCCGCGGCGCGGTAGACCAGCAGGCGCAGTTCCGGATCCTGGAGCGGCAGCAGGACTTCGAAGTCGACGGTGATCGCACCGGCGACCGGATGCCGCAGCAACTTCCGGCCGCGTCCGTTGACGCCGACCTCCCGCTCCGACCACAGGCGGGCGAAGTCCTCGTCCTGCGTGGCGAATTCGGCGATGAGGCCGGACAGCTCCCGGTCCGGCGGATGCGCGGCCCATGCCGCGCGCAGGTGGGCGATCCCGTCCCGCAGCGCCTGCTCCCGGTCGACGTAGAAGCCGCGCATCGCCGGGTGCAGCAGGCACAGCCACATCGCGTTGCGCCGTGACGGCAGCACGGCCTCGAAGTCCGGTAGCAGCCGGGCCATTTCGGGGTTCCAGGCGAGGATGTCGTAACGGTGGTCCAGCAGCATGGCCGGCAGCGGCGAGAGGTCATCCACCAGGCGGGCCAGCGACGGCGCCGCACCGGCGGCCGGCCCACCGGTGGTGCCGGGACGGCGGTGTCCGGCCAGGTCGAAGAGGTAGTCGCGTTCGCTCGGGTCCAGGCACAGGGCCCGGGCCAGCGCCGCCAGCACCTCTGCCGAGGGCCGCAGCCCGCGGCCCTGCTCCAGCCGGACCACGTAGTCGGTGCTGACCCCGGCCAGTTCGGCGACCTCCTCCCGGCGCAGCCCCGGCGTCCGCCGGGCCCGCCGGTGCGACGGCAGGCCCATCCGGTCGGGGTCGAGGCGTTCGCGCCTACTCCGCAGGAAGGCGGCCAGCTCCTGGGTGGTGTCCATGGTTCGGGTCGTCATGACCGGTCCAACCGCCAGGGTGGGACCGGCCTTCCCAGGAAGTGCCGTCCCTTACCTCCGGACCGCCGCCGCCACAGACTCGGTCCCGGCAACGGATCACGAGCACAGGAGGACCTGATGGCACTGACCCTCGACGCCTACCGGCTGCTGGGCCGCTCGGGACTGCGGGTCTCACCGCTGGCCCTGGGTACGGCGACCTTCGGCACCGAGTGGGGCTGGGGCGCCGAACGGGCCGAGGCACGCAAGCTGTTCGACCACTACGTCGGGCTCGGCGGCAACCTCCTCGACACCGCCGACACCTACACCGACGGCAGCTCCGAGCGACTGCTGGGCGAGTTCGCCCGCGAGGAGCGCGAACGTCTGGTGCTGGCGACCAAGTACTCGACGCTGCGCCGCCCCGGCGACCCCAACTCCGGGGGCGGTCATCGTAAGGCCCTGTTCGGTTCGGTGGAGGGGAGCCTTCGGCGGCTGGACACCGACTACCTCGACCTGCTGTACCTGCACGTCTGGGACTTCCGGACGCCGGTCGAGGAGGTCCTGCGCGGCCTGGACGACCTGGTCCGGCAGGGCAAGGTGCTGTACGTGGCGATCTCCAACACCCCAGCCTGGCAGGTGTCCCGGATGCAGGCGATCGCCGACCTGCGCGGCTGGTCGCCGCTGGTCGCACTGCAGGTCGAGTACAGCCTGCTCGAACGCACTGCGGAGCGCGACCTGATCCCGATGGCCCGGGAACTGGGCCTGGGCGTGGTCCCGTACTCGCCGCTGGGCGGCGGGGTACTCAGCGGCAAGTACGGCCGGGACGACCTGAGCGCGACGGGTGCCGCCGCCGGCGCCAGCACCCGCAGGGGCGTCAACCTCGCCCTGGGCACGCTCACCGAGCGCAATCTTGCCGTGGCCGGGGCCGCCCGGGAGGTCGCCGCCGAGCTGGGCCGCACCCCGGCCCAGGTCGCGCTGGCCTGGACCTTGCGGAACCCGGGCGTGGCGACCACGCTGATCGGGGCGCGCACCCCCGCCCAACTGGAGGAGAACCTGGGCGCCCTGGAGGTCGAGTTCACGGCCGCCCAGCTGGCCCGCCTGGACACGGCGAGCGCGATCGAGCTCGGCCAGCCGCACGACCTGCTGGCGAGCGACCACATCCGCCGGGTGACCACGGGCGGCCTGCGGATCGAGACCCGCCGCTGAGGGCCGACGGTCAGCCTGGGCATGCGCTGCCGCCAGCCTTGCGGTGCCGGATCCGCCTCCAGTCCTCGCCGGTCAAGTCCTTGATGATGTCGCTGGCGGCGAGGTGCAAGGGCGGGGCGAGTCCCCGATTTCGGGTAAGAGCCGTGGCAGAGTCCGTCGATCCGGTCCCGCTACGCGAGGCGTGCCACGGCCAGGGCCAGTGCGCGGTCGAGCGCCGCATCGGGGTCGCACGGCACGTCGGGACGGACGCCGGTGCCCTCCCAGTTGGTGCCCGAGACCGGGTTGAGCGCGCGGGCGACCGGCACGCTGAGTTCCAGGTTCGGGTGCACCGTCCAGCCCTCGCGCGGGTGCGCGCCGCCCCGGGTGGCCTCCCCGACGACCTCGGCGCGGCCGAGCTGCTGGAGGTCGTAGGCGAGTTCCTCGCCCGCCGAGAAGGTGTTCCCGCTGGTCAGCACGTACAGCGGCTTGCTGCCGCCGAAGCGGGCGCCGGGCACGAACGGGGGCGTCCAGGACTGCTCGGCCACCTCGCCCTGCCGCGAGAGCAGGGTGTTGAGGTGCGTACGGCGGTCGAGCAGGTAGCCGCAGACGAAGGCGACCGTGTCCGGGTCACCGCCGGTGTTGCGGCGCAGGTCCAGGACGAGGGCGCGGGCGGGGGCCACCAGCGAGAGCGCCGCGGCCAGCGGCTGTGCCGCCCAGTCCAGCGGGAACATCTTGGGCCCGATCTCCAGGACGGCGACGCCGCCGTCGAGCAGTTCCACCCGCGGCACACCGCCCAGGGAGGAGTCGAAGTCCCGCCGCATCGCTGCGAGTACGGCCGCGCCGCGCTCCGGCGGCACCGGCACGGCATGGTGCTTGAGGGCCAGGTGCAGGTCGCCGTTGACGGACCGCAGGTCGGTGGTGACCGCGTCGGCCAAGTCCTCGATGTTCAGGGACCGGTAGCAGCCCTCGGCGTTGCGGCGGCGCAGCAGGTCCGCCAACTGCCTGGCGGCGTCGGGGAAGACGTAGTTCTCGCCGACCAGGTCGGCGATCGACTCGACGACGGTGACGGCGTCCAGCGGCACGGACAGCGACTCGGACAGCGACTCGGACAGCGACGTGGGCAGCGACGTGGGGGAAGGTGTGGAGGTCATGGGAGGGAGTAGACCAGCGACTTGCAAAAGCGTCAACCGTACTTAACGCTTGATTGGGTGAGCCATCAACAGGACGAAGTCGAAAGCGAAGACGTGCAGCGGATCACCACGCCGCTCCAGCACACCGCGCTCGCCCACCCCATGCGCCAGCGCCTGCTGTTCGCCCTCAGCACCCGGCCGTCGACGATCAGCCGACTCGCCGCGCAGCTGGGAGCGAACAAGGGCAGCGTCTCCCACCACCTCAGGGTGCTGTGCGAGGCGGGGCTGGTCCAGGACGCGGGAACGCGGCGGGTACGCGGCGGCACCGAGAAGTACTACCGGCGGGCCGCCGAACGACTCCTCGTCGCCGAACCTCGGGCCGAGGGCACGGCCGCGCTGTTCGGGGCCGTCGCCCAGGAGCTGGACCGCTCACCCGTCGACCATCTCATGACGCTGCGTCACCTGCGGCTCAGCCCGGCCAAGGCGGCGAAGCTGGCCGAGGCGCTGGCCGCACTGGTCGACGGGGCCGAGGAGGACCCGGAGGGCGAGCCGGTGCACGGCCTCCTGGTGACGCTCTACCAGCAGGCCGGGGGGTAGCAGGTGGCGGCCGCCCCCGGTCGGCCGCCGGTCGCAGAGGGGCGGCCGGCGTCGCGGAGAGGGCCTGGAGAACGGTGACGTAGGAGCGTGCCGCCGCCGTACCCGCTGCCGTGCCGAGGTCGACGGCGATGTTGGTGGTTCGGAAGCCCCCCAGTTCATCGACAGAGTCCGCGACATCGTGGGCCTCTGAGGCGAGCCGCTGCAGGATCTCGTCCGCATCCTTCGTCCAGAGATCTTGATCGAATTCCTGGCGCAGGACGCTAGCCAGGCGTTATCTTCGCGATCATGAACAGAGTGCGAGCCACCAGGCTCATCGGGGCGGGCTTCGGGCTCGTCTTCGTCCAGGCCAACGCCGGTGCCCTTCCGAACGCCGCCGGCGTGCCCCTTCGGGTGCTCTCCATCGTCGCCTTCCTCTTCCTCGGGGTCTTCAACCGCCAGCCCATCCCCGCGACCGCCACGACCGTCTCCTCACCGCGGTTCGGTCGGCGCTACTGGCTCGTCGTCGCAGCCGAAGTCGTCGCCATAGCCGTCGGCCTCGCCGTCATCAACAAGGCCCTCCACACCCCCACGGCCACCGTCGGCTGGATCGCCTTCGTCGTCGGCGTCCACTTCTTCGGGCTCGCGACAGCCTGGAGCCGCCCCCAACTCCGCATCCTCGGTGGCTCGATGGCGGCCTGCGGTGCCCTCGGCATGGCTCTCGCCTTCCTCGGTGCCCCCACCGCCGCCACCTCCACCGTTGCCGGCATCCTCCCCGGTGCACTCCTCTTCGGCTCGGTCTGGTGGTCGAGCCGCACCACGGCCTAATTTCCTGCTCCAGGAACCGATCAGACAGGCCGTCCAGGCGGGCGTCCAAACAGGCCGTCCAGGAGCAGGCCGGCGACCTCGCGTGCGCGGGAGCAGGGCTCATGCCCGGATCGTTGCGCCCCCGGGGACCGCTGTCAGAGCAACGGCGGCGGAGGCCGGTGGCCGCGCTGAAAGACCAGCTCGGTCCAGCTCACGTCCGCGCGGGCGTGAAGGTCGGACCGCTCGCCCTGGTGGAGGAGGTGGAGGCCGTGGGCTTCCGCGAGGGCGGTGGTGTGGTCGGGCGGGAGGTCGAACATCCGGCGGCCGGGCGGGACGGGGCCGTGGCGCAGGGTGAGGGCGAGGCGGGCGCCGGGGGCGAGGAGGCGGGCCACAGCCCGCATGGCGGGCGGGCGTTCGGCGGGGGCGAGGTGCATCCACACGGCGGTGACCAGGACGAGGTCGTACTGCTCGCCCCGCGCCGTCAGCTCGGGCAGGTCGGGCAGAGCGTCGGCGATCCAGCGGATGCCTGCCCGAGGGTGCAGGCGGGCGCCGACGGCGCGCAGTTCGGGGGTCGGCTCGACGGCGGTGACCCGGTGGCCGAGGGCGGCGAGGGCGGCCGCGTCGCGGCCGGTGCCGGCGCCGATGTCGAGGACGGCGGCGGGCGCGGCCGGATAGAGGTGCAGCAGGGAGCGGTGGACCTCGGCGAAGTCCACGCTCTCGTACTGGACGGCGAGTTGTTCCGCCGCCTCGCCGTAGCCGACCGTCCCCGGCGGGCGCTCCTGGTCCGCCAGGCGCGCCGGGTCGGCGGGCCCTATCGGATCGGCAGGGCGTATCGGTTCAGTGGATCGCATCGGTTCCCTCATGCGGATTCCCGGACGACGACGGCATCCCCCGCAGCGGCCGCGCCGGCGAAGAAGTCCCGCAGTTCGCGCAGGTCGTTGACGACGCGGGCGGCCCAGGACTCGGACCAGGGCGGTTCGAGGTCGAGCTGGGCGACCCGCCGGGCGAGCACCGTGTCCTGCTGGCGGACGAGTTCGCCGAGCGCCGAGTCGCGCAGGAAGGTGAAGGCGGCGGCCACCTGGTCGGGCCGCAGCACCGGCATCCCGACCCCGATGTCACGGCGGGTGCCGCCGTAGACGGGGAGCCGGGCGGCCGGGTCGGGGTGGAGGCCGTTCTCGGTGAGGGCGAGTTCCATCAGGACGGCGGTCCGCCGTACGCCGAGGGCGAGTCCGGCGGCGACCAGCCGGTCGTAGCGGACGTCGCGGCTCCGGGGCACGAGTTCGCCGAGTTCCTCGGGCGAACAGGCGTCCACGGCCTGACCTGGCAGGCGGCGCCAGAAGTGATCCACGCTCACCCGGAAAGCGTAGCGAACCCGTCGTCGGGGCGATCACTGACTCAGGCTTCGCCGGGGTGCCAACTCGGCCACTCCCAGGGGCGGTCGGCCCAGTGCACCTTGACGGGGTCGTGCGGGTCGAGGTCGGGGAAGACCTGGTGGAGGCGGGGTTCGAACTCCTCGGGGGCGAGGGGTTCCCAGCCGTGGCCTTCGAGGTGGACGAGGCGGTAGCGACTGTCGGTCCGGAACTCGGCCACCTCGACCAGGTGTGCGGACGTGCTGTTGGTCTCCATGACCCCAGCATGTGGGTCGGCGGCAATCAGCGCCCGTCCAGGCCCCTCTTCCGGGTCATGTCCCGTGGTCGGCGCGCTCGTTGAGCACGGTAGAAACGGCGGGGGCGGCGCTGGAAGGACGAGCACATGACTGGGCAGCCCACCGGAGGACAGTGGCAGTGGCCGTCGAACGCCTGGCAACCACCTCCCGTACCCCTCCCGATCCCGTCGCAGGCGGAGCCGTTCCGCACGGCGCCCCCGCAGGCCGGGCCGTCGCAGGCGGAACCGCCGCCCGGCGGCACACCCCCGCCGCGGCGCCGGTCGCGGAAGGCCCGGGCGGTGGCGGCCGGCGGGACGCTGGTGGTGCTGGCCGCATTGCTGGTGATGTGCGGTCCGGGGTCGGGCGACGACGTCCGGGTGGTGGCCCTGCCGGAGGCCTCGCCGTCGGCCACGCCGTCCGGTCTGTTGCCGCTCGCTCCGCCGGCCGGCACGCCCTCGCCGTCCCCCGGCCCCTCCCCCACGCTGGCGGGCACCCCGGCCCTGCCGGGCGGCGGCGACCCGGCCGCGGCGGCCGCCCCGGGCAGCGGGGCGGAGCAGACGGGGGCCCAGCACGCCTCGGCCTCGCCGCACACCAAGGCGGGCCGCAGCCCGCGGCCGAGCCCGTCCGGCCGCCCGGCACCGAACGCGGGCCCGGGTGCGCCGGGGCTGCCCTCGCTCGGCCCGGGGACGATCTGCGACCAGGCGGAGCGGGTGGGCCGCTGGCCGGCCGGTTCCGAGCAGGCGCGGATCTGCCGCGGCGTCTACGGCTGACCGGAACGCCGACGCCCGCGCCAACACCGACCTCCACGCCCGCACCCACACCCACACCCACACCCGCACCCACGCCCAGGGCCCGATCGCTATACCACGGCGGGCCCGCCCCCGCCCCCGGAACGCCGGTGTTTCCCGAGGATCGGTGCCCTGCGGGGTGCCGGACCCGGCAGTGCACGGCCCGGTGCACCAGCATGGTCGGCGAGAGGGCCGTCGGGAATCAACGGTGCGGTGGGTGCGAGGAGTTGCTCGGATGCAGATGCTGGCTGCATGCCTGTGGGGGTTCGGTGGCGCGGCTGCCATCGAGGCGTGGACCCTCCACGAGCGGATCAACTCCGTGGGCGGCTTCCCGTGGACGTACCGGGGGCAGATGAAGCTGGCCCCGTACGTGGTGGCGGTGGCGATCCGGCTGAGCGTCGGGGTGATCGTGACAGCGGCGTCCACCGCCTCGAACCAGGTGGCGGGCCCAGTGGGGGCGTTGGCGATCGGCATCGCGGCGCCGCAGATCCTGCAGCAGATGTTCGCGCGCGGCCCGTCACGTCCGGAGCTCCCCTCGCCGCCCCGGACCGGTTCCGAGCCACGGCCCGGACCGCGCCGGACCCCGATCGTGCCCCGGGTGGACGACAGGGTGAACAACCGGGTGAACGACCGGGTGAACGCCAGGATGGGCGTCAGGTACGGCCCCGCCGACGGGGCCGACCAGCGGAGGAGGCGTCGTGGCCGGTGATTCCGTACGGGACGGACGGGGGTCGGCGGCGGCCCGGCCCGCGGAGCCGCCGAGGGAGGGCTTCCGGACCTGGCTGCGGGCCGCGCTGGCCTTCGAGCCGCTCCGGGTGCCCGGCCCGGGCGCGGTGCTCCACAACGCCGAGCTGGCCGGAGCCGACCTGTCCGGGGCGGACCTGCGGGCGGCGGACCTGACGGGCGCGAGCCTGGCCGGCGCGCGCCTGCACGACGTGGACCTGAGCTCGGCGATCATGACCGACATCAACCTCTGCCAGGCCGAACTGTGGCGCGCCGACCTGTCGGACGCGACGCTGGACGACGCGAACCTGTACGCCGCCGACCTGTCCGGCGCCACCCTGGTGCGGGCCCAGCTCTTCAACGCCCACCTGGCGGGCGCCCGGCTCCGCGACACCCGGCTGCCGGAGTCCGACCTGCGCTACGCCCTGCTCACCGGCGCCGCCATGGACGGGGCGGACCTGCGCCGGGCCCAGCTGTGCGGGGCGGTGCTGGCCGGGGCGACGCTGCGCGGCGGGGCCCTGGCCAGGGCCGACCTGAGCCAGGCGTACGTCACCTCGGCGGACCTCACCGGCGCCGACCTGTCCCGCGCGACCCTGGACCACGCCTGCCTCGCGGCCGCCGTCCTGGTCGACGGGAACTTCACGGGCGCCGGCCTGGCCCACGCCGATCTGACCGACGCGGACCTGACCGGCGCCCGGCTGGACGGCGCCGATCTGATCGGCGTCAGCTGGTCGCTGCGGACGGAGTGGCCCGCCCACCTCTACATGGACATCCGCAGCCGCTCCGAGGAGGTGGGGCCGGGGGTGTTCCGGATCGTCGGGGCGGACTCCCGCCTGGAGGAGCTGCCCCGCGAGCCGGTGCTGATCTGAGCCCGCGGGGCAGCGCGGGGCGGCAGGTCGGCGAGGGGAGGCGGGGGCGGCGCGGGGCCGCACGGCGTCCGTCACGCCCACCGGGTGCTCACTGCGCGCCCAGCACCCCCTTGTCGATCCGCGGCGCCAGCACCCGGGCCAGGGTGTCCGTGATGTGCCCGGTGTCCCGGTAGAGCACCACGCCCTCCAGCACGGCCGGGCAGCTCGCCCCGCTGCCCGGGCAGAGCAGCGGCCCGAGGTCGAGGGTGCGGACGCCGTAGCGGGCCGCGAGGCCGCCGTCGAGCATCGGGTCGGGCTCGAAGGCGGTGTCGCGGGGGAAGAAGCAGGCGTCGGAGCGGCCGTCGGAGGCGGCCAGGCAGGTGGGGATGTCCTTGCCCGGCATCGGGGTGTCGCCGAGGTAGGCGAGCGGGGCGCCGAGGGCGGTGAGGCGGTCGAGGGTGCGGGTCCAGCCCTCGGTGCGTTCCTCCTGGCTGCCGTAGCGGTTGAGGCCGGAGAACAGAACCAGCCGGGGCTTGGGCCCGGAGGTGAGCCGGGTGAGGGTGTTCTCGCGCCAGCGGTCGCACTCGTCGAAGGTGCGGCCGAGGACGTTGTTGCGCACGGTCAGGGTGGCCAGCGGGCAGCCGGGCTTGACCAGCACTTCCAGGGCCCAGTGCCGCTGCTCGGCGAGGGCGAGCCCGGCGGAGATCCACTGCCCGGCGTGCGAGTCGCCGAGCAGCACGATCCGGTCGGGGCTGTCCTGGTTGCCGAAGAGGCAGCGGGGGCTGCTGTCGGCGTTGAGCGGGATCTCGCAGCCCTTGCCGGGCGGGAAGTCCTCCCGGGCGCGGGCGAGCGAGGGGGTGAGGCCGAGCACCCGGGTGCCGGGCGCGAGCAGCGCGGGGCCGTCGACGGCCCCGGCGGGGGCGACGGTCCGGGCGTCCGCGGTGCCGCCGAGCGCGCGGACGGTGCCGCCGCCGAGGGTGAGTGCGGCGATCAGCGGGATGACGAGCGCGCTGGCGCCGACGGCGAGGCCGCGCCGGGGTGCCGGGCTGCTGCCGTACCGCAGGGGCTGTTCGACGAGCCGCAGGGTGAGCCAGGCGGGCAGCGCGCTGGCGGCGGTCAGGGCGAGCAGCACCGGCCAGGTCAGCTGGCCGTACCGGGCCTGGGCGATGGTCAGCACCGGCCAGTGCCACAGGTACCAGGCGTACGAGAGGCGCCCGGCGGCGCGCAGCGGGCTGCTGGCGAGGACGCCGCCGAGGATCCGGTCGGCGGGGGCGGCGAGCAGCAGGGCCGCGGTGCCGAGGACGGGCAGCAGGGCGGCCGCGCCGGGGAAGGGGGTGGTGCGGTCGTACCGGAGGACCGAGCCGAGCACGGCCGCCAGGCCCGCCCAACCGAGCAGCCGCAGCACCCAGGTCGTGGCCCGTCCGGAGCCGCGCCCGGCGACGGGGGCGGGAACGAGGTCACGGGCGCCAGAACGAGCGGCGAGGGCGCTGCCCAGCAGGGCGGCGCAGGCCCCGGCGGCGAACTCCCAGAGCCGGCTGCCGGTGGAGAAATAGGCGAGCGGCGCCGAGGTCGCCGTCCAGCGCAGGCAGAGCGCCAGCGAGGCCCCGCCGACGGCCAGGGTGGCGAGGGTGATCGCCAGGGTCCGGCGGCGCCCGTGCAGGTAGCGGGCGAGGCCGAGCAGCAGGACACCCCAGAGCAGGTAGAACTGGTTCTCCACGCCGAGGGACCAGAAGTGCTGGAGCGGGCTGGGGTCGTGTTCGGCGGCGAGGTAGTCGGTCTGTTGGCCGACGAAGCGCCAGTTGGCGAACTGGCCGGCGGCGGCGATCAGGTCGTGGGCGAGGTCGGTGCCGCGCAGCGGGTCGAGCAGGGCGCCGCCGGCGGCGGCGGTGGCGACCAGGACGGTGGCGGCGGCGGGCAGGATGCGGCGGGCGCGGCGGGCGGCGAAGTCCCACAGGCCGATCGGGCGGCCGGTGAGCAGACCGGTGATCAGGAAGCCGGAGATGACGAAGAAGACGTCGACGCCGACGAAGCCGCCGGTCGGGCCGGGGACGGCCGCGTGGTAGGCGAGGACGGAGAGCACGGCGATGCCGCGCAGTCCCTCGATGTCGGGACGGAAGGCGGCGCGGCGGCGGGGCTCACCCGTCGACGCGACGATGCCGGAGGCGGAGGAGGTGCCCGGGGCGGAGGCGGAGGTGGTTCCGGCGGCAGCGGCCTGCCGGTCCACCCGGACGACTCCGGGCAGCAGTTCTTCGGAGGACGTGGACGACGTCGGTGGTGGTACGGCCGTTGGCACGGCGGTGCTCCTTGCTGGGCTGGCGGCGATGGTCGGGCCCGCCGGGCCGATGGGGCGGCCGGGCGGCGGGGGTCCGCGCCGGTGGGGCGACGCGCAAGGAAACGCAGCGGGGAAGAACGAGCGGTTCAACAGGTCAACTAGTCAACAGGTCAACAGGTCAACCGACCGTCTGGTCGGCCGACCAACCGCTCAGAAGATCAGCGGGTCGGCCCAGCCGGAGGCGAGCACCCCGCAGAGCAGCAGCACCGCGGTGACGGCGACGGCTTCCGCCCGGCCGAAGCCGAGGTCGGGTCCGAGCCCGGTGCGGCGCCGCGTCGGTGCGGCGACCTCTCCGACGGCGGCGCCCTTGCCACCGTCCGCGGCCCGCACGGCCCGGCCCGCGCCGAGCAGCGGCCACAGCGACCTGATCAGCGGGATCATGGTGTACGCGGTGAGCCCGAGCAGCGCGGCGAGCGCCCAGAAGGGTCGCCAGCCGTACTCCAGCCCGGCGCGCACCAGGCCGGCCGTGCCCGCGAGGACGACGAGGCCGAGCCAGCCGACGCCGAGGCGGGCGACGCCGCGGGCCAGGGCGGTCCCGCCGGAGACGGCACCGGTGGGCACCCAGTCGGCGGAGCGGCGGCGCAGCGCGTGCGCGATGGCGACCACGTGGCAGAGCCCGCCCAGGAGTTGGACCCGGGTGACCTCGAAGCGCCAGCGGGTGCGGGACATCGCGGGCAGCAGCACCAGGGCGACCCAGATCGGCGGCAGGAAGGGCAGGACCTGCCAGGGCTGGATCTCCTCGGGCGCGAAGAACAGCATGATCAGCGCGGGCAGCGGCACGGCGAACACGTTCACCGCGCTGGTGACGTAGCCGAGGATGCCGTTCCAGAAGCACAGCCGGGCCGACCGGGGCAGCGGGCCGCCGCGGAAGTCCGGGTCGCGGACGAGGGCGAGCGAGCCGAGGCACCAGCGGTACTGCTGGCTGATGAAGGCGGGCAGGCCGGTGGGCGACATGCCCTTGGCGACCAGCGCGGGGACGTACCGGGTGCTCCAGCCGGCCCGGGCGAGGGCGAGGCCGGTGTAGAGGTCCTCGCTGTGGTCGATCTCGGCGAAGCCGCCGATCCGTCGCAGGGCGGCGCGCCGGTAGAGCGCGTTGGTGCCGCAGCAGACGGTGCCGTCCTGGGCGTCCCGGGAGGGCTGGATCCAGCGGTAGAAGATCTCCTGGGTCGCCCCGGCGGCGCGTTCGAGCCAGGACATGTCGGCGTCCGTGTCGAAGCACTGCGGGCTCTGCACGATGCCGACCTCGGGGTTGTCGAGGTAGGGCACCAGGTGGTGCAGGAAGTCGGGGCGGGGGCAGAAGTCGGCGTCGAGGACGGCGATGACCTCGCCGGTGCCCTCGGCCAGGCCGTGGTTGAGGTTGCCGGCCTTCTTGAAGCGGCCGCGGTCGGGGCGGGCGCGGTACTGGAAGCCGTAGGAGCGGGCGAGTTCGCGCACCTCGGGGCGGTCGGCGTCGTCGAGCACCAGGACGGTCAGCTCGCCGGGCCACTGGACGGCGGCGGTGTGCCGGTAGGCGTTGTCGAGGACGGCGAGCGGTTCGCCGGCGGTCGGCAGCAGCAGGTCCACGCTCGGGTGGCGGGCGGGGCTCCAGGCGCGCAGCAGCAGGTCGTGCGAGTCGCGGGTGAAGCGGCGGGCCCGCTGACCGTCGGTGAGCGAGAGCAGCCAGGTGGCGGCGTTGAGCACGGTGAGCACCAGGAACGGCCAGAGCAGCGGCTTGCTGAGGGCGAACAGGCCGAGGGTGGCGGTGGCTCCCGCGTAGGAGAGGGTGGCGCAGAGCAGCACCCAGCGGCGCTGCGGGCCGAAGTACCAGTAGAGCTCCTGGTCGTCGGGCGGGCTGGGGAGTCGGAGGTCGGGGTCCGCGGGCGTCCGGCGCGGACCGGTGTCGGGCGCGGACATGGCGGTGCCATGGAGTACGGGCATGCGGAAATGGCCCCCCTGGGCATCGGACGGAACTTCTCCGTACGTCCTCAGCCTCTCACATTGGTCTGGACCAATCATGAACGAGGTGTGACATCTCCGCATCGCCCCTGTTCAGCGACTTGACGTCGCATCAGTAGGACGACAGACCGTCAAACGATCAACGAATCCGCCCCTCGCCCGAACCCTCCCCGCACCCTCCCCGCACCCACCCCGGCACCCTCCCCGCACCCACCCCGACACCCCCGCGCCCCTACAGCTCCTTGACCAGCTGCTCGAACCGGAGGTCCGGACGGCGCGGGACGCCGAAGCGCTCGTCGCCGTACGGGAACGGGCTGTACACGCCGGTACGGCGGAAACCGCGGCGCTCGTACCAGGCGATCAGCTCCGCGCGCTGCTCGATGACCGTCATCTCCATCGCGCCGACCCCCCACTCCTCGGCGGCCAGCCGCTCCGCCTCGGCGAGCACCAGCCGCCCGATCCCGCCGCCCTGGAGGCCGGGGCGCACCGAGAACATGCCGAAGTACGCCCGCTCGCCCCGCCGTTCCAACTGGCAGCAGGCCATCAGTTCGCCGTCGCGCTCGGCCAGCAGCACCAGCCCGTCGCTGTGGCCGACGGCCTCCGCCACCCCCTCGGCGTCGGTGCGCTGCCCGCCCAGCAGGTCCGCCTCGGTGGTCCAGCCGGCCTTGCTGGCCTCACCCCGGTAGGCGGACTCGACCAGCTCGACCAGCGCCGGGACGTCGGCGAGGGTCGCGGGGCGGAAGGTCGGTTCACCGGGGGTCCTGGCGGCGGTCTCGGGCATGGAGCTACCTCGTTCTCGGGACGGTCGGCATTCCGGTGAATGTCGACTTTTATGCATCGTGCCACATCGCCCCTCTCCCCCTCCCCCGCCACCCCTCCCTCTCCCCCGCCGCTGAGGCCCCCGACTCAGCCGGCGCGAGCCGGAACACGGAGGCCAACGGGGGAGCTGCCATTCCGTGGCACTCCCGTCCGCCAGCAGGTGCTCCGCGATGAGGAGCGGGACCACGTCCAGGGGCACACCGCGGACGGTCCACCCGGACAGGCCGAACGGTCGACGGCTTCCGATTCAACTCGATTACTGGGGCAACAAGGTCCCCACCGGCTGCGCCCCCGACATCGGTGCCCACCAGTACTCCGCCCCCGACGACGCCTCCTGCCCGGGCGGCGGCCCGCACACCGGCCCGCTCGCTTCCGACACGGCCGGCAGCACCGCCCACGCCGCCCCGGCCACCCGCACGGCCACCCGCACCGCCCTCGCCACGACGTGTTCGCAGGCGTACCTCCCGCTGCCCGACCCGTCCTGCACCCCGGGCGTCACCAACCCGGACGTCAGCCAGGACACCATCGACGACACCATCTGCGTCCCCGGCTACAGCAAGTCGATCCGCCCGCCGACGAGTTACACCAACCGCTTGAAGGTCCAGCAGATCGGCGAGTACGGCTACGAGGACACCGACACCGCGGACTACGAGGAGGACCACCACATCCCGCTCTCCCTGGGCGGCCACCCGACCGACCCCCACAACCTCTGGCCCCAACCGCGCTACGGCACCGGCCCCGACGGCCTCACCGCCGCCGACAAGGACAAGGTCGAGTACAAGCTCTACCGCGCGGTCTGCAACCACCAGGTGAACCTGGACCCCGCCCAGCACGCCATCGCCACCGACTGGACCACCGCCCTCGCGGTACTCGGCCTCGACTGAGCCGGGTCATGGGCCGAGTCATGGGCCGGAACGGGGCCGCTACCCCGTTCCAACCCCGCGCGCGGCCCCATGGGACGCGCCCCTGGGCGAGCCTTGACAGGTCTGGTCGCGCGCCCCGAGACTCATCGCACCCGAAGTGTTCCGGCCACGCGGCCCCCGAAGATGTGCGAACGACCGGCAGTCCCCCTGCTCGCGTCCACTGCCGGGGCCGGCGCCGCCGAGCGGGTCAGTGGCTCCATGTTCCATGGAATCAGGGTGATGAACCATGACCAACATCCCGGCTTCCGGCGCATATTCCGCGCCCGGAGCGGTGCGTCCGCCGTCGATTCGATGGCCCGGTTCGGTCCGCAGGCCCGGCACGAGGGAGTTCGAACGGTCCGCAACGGACTGGCTGTTCGACCTGGCCCCGGCGCGCTGGCGACACGAGCAGGTGTTCCACCGCAATCCGCTGCACCTGGCCCACCTGGTCCGGCTCCACCTGGATGCCGAGATCCTCGCCGTGCAGGCGGGCTTGCGGGCGCTGCGAACGGCCCTGCTCGGCGCGCCGCGGCGCGCCGACGACACGGAGACCATCGAGGCCTACCTCCGCGAGCAGACCTGGGCGAAGGCCGTCCGCGAACAGGTCGGGCTGGTCGAGGACGCACTCCACCGGGTGCACCGGCGGTAGGCCGCACAGCGCACCGTGATCGTCCTGTAACGGACCGAAGCCGCTGCCGGTGCGCCCGTCACCGGCGCCGCCCGACCGACCCGGCCCATGCTCACCGAATCCTCAGCTGCTCCCAGCCAGGCTGTCGCCACGTACCGACGGTGGACGCAGGACGGAGCAGAGCCATGCAGGAGTCCATACGGAACGACCGGAAGGCCCGCCATCCGAGCGCTCGGCCCGGGACGGCCTCCCTGGTCCGGGCGGTACGGAAGCGCTGCACCTTCGCCGTGGTCGCCGCCCGGCGGCAGGTCGTCCGGCACTGGCGCCGGCTACCGGCGCGGGCCGGATCACTCCTCCGGCGGGCCTGCTTGGTGGCGGTCGTGCTGGCGGCGCTCCTGGCAGCGGAGGCCGCGCTGAGGACGACGGCGAGCCCGAGCGCGGTTTCCCCGAAGACGGTCTGTCGGCAGGCCGCAGCGACCGGGCAGCACCGGATCGCCGCTCGCCACTGCCGGGGCAACTCGGCCCGCTTCGTGGCAGGGATCAAGTCGGCGACCGGAGGCCATACCGACGCTCATCGAATCCTCAGGTTCCTGCTGCGATGATCCTCGACGTCGGCGGCGACGCCTTCCCGGTTCACGCGGAGGGGGAGGCAGCCGTGGACAACGCCGGTCCGTTGCCGTAGCGGCGGCCGCGGACCGGCGACTGGCTGTGCACCTCCCAGGTGTCGAATCCCCCCGGGCACGGGGAGGTGCACGGCCCTCTTCGGCACAGCCGTCCCGCATCGGGAGCTCCGCCGCCCGTCCGCCGACGCCTCCGTCATCGGGCGTCATTACCCTGAACGACATGCGAGTACTGGTGGTCGAGGACGACGAGGACCTGCGGTTCGCCGTAGCGGCCGCGCTGCGCGGCAACGGCCTGGCGGTCGATGAGGCCGCCGACCTTCCCGAGGCCGACGAGGCGTTGTTCGTCACCGCCTACGACTGCGTCGTGTTCGACCGGATGCTGCCTGCCGGTGATTCCGCGGACTACGTGCGCCGAATAAGGTCCGAAGGCCAGACCCTGCCCGTCCTCTTCCTCACCGCGCGTGACACCGTCGCCGACCGGGTCGAGGGCTTCGCCACCGGCGGCGACGACTACCTGGTGAAACCCTTCGCCGTGCCGGAACTGGTGGCCCGGGTCCGCAACCTGTGCCGGCGCACCGCCGTCACCCGCCCACCGGTGGTCCGCTGCGGCGGCCTGGAGATCGACACGGCCGGCCGCACGGTGCACCGCGACGGTGTCCTCCTGGCCCTCACGATCAAGGAGTTCGCCCTTCTGGAGACCCTCGCCGCCCGGCCCGGCGAGGCGGTCCGCCGCACCGAACTCATCGAACGCTGCTGGGACGAGCTGACCGAGCCCAACTCGAACGTGGTCGAGGTCCTGGTCTCCCAGCTCCGCCGCAAGCTGGGAGACCCGCCGCTGATCCACACCGTGCGCGGGGTCGGCTACCGCCTGGAGTCGCAGGCGTGAGCCGTCCGGCCCTGGCCGACCGCATCCGCCGCCCGCGCCGCCGCCGGACCCCGCCGACGCCGAAGGGCCGGATCCGGCGGCTGCGGCGCCGCATCGCCCTGCTCTTCGGCCTGGTCAGCGCGCTCGGCCTGGTCGGCATGGCGATCGTCGCCGTGCAGGGGGACGACCGGTCCTGGCGCGCCCAGGTCGACACCGAGCTCAGGCTCCGGACCAGCGAGATCGTCGCGAACCTGCATTACGACGAGGACGGCGACCTCAGCTACCCCGACCCGAAGGAGGGCGACTACGACTGCCCCCCGGTGACCCTGTTCAAGGAGTCCGGCGGTCAGGTCTCCCCGATCGCCGCTCCGCACCGGCCCTGCCTGGTCGTCCCCGCCGACGACCTGCAGGCCGTCGCCGACGAGGCCGGACGCGAGCAGGACACCGCCGAGAGCACCACGACGACACCGGACGGCCACCGACTCCACCTGTACGCCCAGCCGTTCCCCGGTCCGGGCGCGAACGACTCCGGGGCCGTCGCGGTCGCCGCGGTCGACATCTCGGGCAACGTGGACGACCACCAACGGCTGACCCTGCTCCTCACCATCGCCTGCGCGGTCCTGGTGGCCGCCTCGGCCGCGGCGGGCCGCTGGCTCGCCGGACGGGCCGTACGGCCGGCCCTGGCGGCACTCGACCAGCAGGAGGCGTTCTTCGCGGACGCCGCGCACGATCTACGCACCCCCGTCGCCTCGTTGCGCGTACTCGCCGAGACGGGGCTGCGCGGGGAGGCCGACAGCACCGAAGTCATGCGCCGCACGCTGCGCCAGTCCACCCGGATGAGCGAGCTGGTCGACGACCTGCTCACCCGGGCCCGGCTGCGGGCCGGTGCCGTACAGCTGGACCGGGAGCCGCTGCGGCTCGACCAGCTCGTCGACACCGTCGTCGCCGACACCCCGACGGACGGGCACCGGGTGACCGTCCGGACCGAGGCGGTGGTCGTGCTCGCCGACGCGGGCCTGCTGCGCCGCGCCGTCGCCAACCTCCTGGGCAACGCACTCACCCACGGCCACGCCCCGGGGCAGCCGGCCGACATCGAGATCACCGTCGCCTCGGACGGCACCGTCGCGGTGGACGACGCCGGTCCCGGTATCCCACCCGAGCTGGCCGAGTCCCTCTTCGAGCGGTTCCGCAGCGGAAAGGGTTCCAGCGGCCTCGGCCTGTCGATCGCCGCCTGGGTCGCCCACGCCCACGGTGGTTCGCTCACCGTCGCCACCAGCGACCGGGGCGGGACCAGGTTCCTCCTGCGGCTGCCCGTCCAGAAGCGCTGACGCTCCCGCCCCGCCCGCGGCGGGCGCAGGCTCATCGCGGAGGTGCCCGATTCGGCCTCACCGGCACCCGACGTCAGATGTCGGCCTGTCGGCCGGTCTGGACACTCCCGACGTATACCCGTAGGTCGGAGCGCCCGGTCGGCACCTTCCACCGGTTCAGAGCGTCCGCTACGTGGTACGGCCAGCCGACGTCGTCCTGGTCGGCGAGGAACCGCACGACCCGCTGCTGCACGTCGCTCAGATCTCCGAAGGACTGCGGCACTTCGGCGGGCTCGCCCGGGAAGACCAGCGTGAACAGCCCGTGTGCCGTGTAGTACCTGTCGGGGTGCCAGTCGACGCCCGTGCAGTCGGCCAGGCCGACAAGCATGGCCTCGACCGCCCGGGGCGTCGTGGCCTCGGACGTCTCGGCCAGGGCCAGCACTGCGAGGCCTCTGTAGGAGCCGCTCAGGAAAGGCATGGTCTCGGTCCTCTCCGGCGGCCTGGCGATGACCCGGATCAGCACGTCGACGACGGCCGGGTCGGCGATGCCGAGCCGTGTCAGCGCGAAGGCGGAGGCCCAGCGCAGCTCGACGACAGGGCTGTCGAGGTAACGTTCGACGAAGGGGACGGCCGCCGGATCGCCGAGCAGCCCGAGGGCGACCAGGCCCGTCGCCGCGACGCCGGGCGAGGCCTCATCGGCGACGAGCGCCTCCAGCAACGGAATCGACGTCGAAGCCGACTCGGGGAACCACGCGAACAGGTTCGCCGTCTCGGCGCGCAGCTCAGGGCTGTCCGAGGTCAGCAGGACGGCGAGTGCGGGAAGTGCCTCCCGAACGGCGTTGTAGGAGGACACGATCGCTTCGGCGTCGATGAGGATCTGCTCGCAGCTCGCCTCGCGCCACTGGCGCTGCTCGTCGTCCGTGGCTTCGGCGATCCACCTGGCCCGGTCCTCGGCCTCACCTCGCAGCGTTGCCAGATGGCCGCGGTCCTCCCGGGGGTCGTAGCCGTCCGGCAGGTGGTTGTTGTCCAACCCGATCGCGATGGCGACCAGCAGAGCAACGAACCGGTGCCTGTCGACCAACCTCGGATCGAGCGCCATCCGCACAAGAAACGGAACGGTGTACACCGCAGCCTGCGATCGCGTGCCCTGGTGCACGATGTGGTTCGCGAGCTGCACACTCGGCGGGTAATCGCCCTCCCGGTCCCCCGCCTGCATCGCCCTGAGGTGTCCGGGAACGTCGTCGGCCCTGCCGTAGGAGTGCCGCAGTTCAGCCCAGGGCACATCGTCCAGGCCGGCAAGAGGGTCGCTGATCACAGCGACAGATCCTGGCACATCAGGGGTTCGACTTCGACTTCGAACCTGCCGCAGAGGCTGTCCCCCTCCTCAGCACCGTGGTCCGTCCCTCCAAAGGCCTCTGAACCCAACCCCGTTCGCTTCCTGACCTGGCCGTCTGTTGCCCCGGACCTTCGGAAGCCGGCTCTCACCCGGGTGCGGCAGCCGCCAGTGCGTCGCGGGCTGCCGCCTGCCCGAGCGCCAGGGCGCCCAGGAACGGGGTGTTGAGGGGGAAGTCCGCCAGGACGAGGTCCGGCGGGTGGGGCACGGCGGCGGCGAGGGCCCTGCTCAGCGGCGGGTGCAGGACGTCCCAGGCCCGCGCCATGCTGCCGCCCACCGCGATGCGCTCCGGGTCGACCGCGATGGCCAGGTTCGTGAGGTGGAAGGCCAGCTCGGCGGTGAACTCGGCCAGAAGACCGGCCAGTTGCGGGTGTCGGGCAGCATCGGCGAGGGCGTGGCACGCGTTGTCCAGGCCCGGGAGCACGGTGAGGGCTTCTTTCAGGAGTGCCTTGCCGCTGACGGCCTCCTCCAGCAGGATCCGGTCCTCGGTCGGCTGCCCCACGTCGGCGATCCGGCGCAGGTTGCGGCCGATCCCGCCGGCGGTGCCGTTGCGGCCGAGGACGACCTCGCCGCCGACCACGATGGCGACGGCCAGGCCGGTGCCCAGGTTCAGGTAGACCGCCGGGTCGGCGCCGGCCAGGGAACCGTACTCGGCCTCCACCCGGGCGGCGGCCATCACGTCGGTGGCGACCCGGACCCGGGCGCCCCCGAACGCGGACGCGAGTTCGCGGCGCACGGCCGGGCTGCTCCAGTCCTGATCGGTCGGCGGGGCGGCGCCCGCCCGTTCGCCCAGGACGCCGAGCATCGAGACCCCGACCCCGATCGTCGCCCGGCCGGGCGCCACCCGCTCCAGCAGGACCCTCGCGGCACCCACGGCCCGGGCCAGGCAGCCTGCGGGGCTCGGCTCGGTGTGCGTCGGCACCACGTCCGACCCGAGCCGGACACCGCCCGTGTCGGTCGCGGCGACGGCGATCCGGGTCCCGCTGATGTCGAAGCCCAGCACTACAGGCGATGGCACGCGCCGCTCCTTGCTCCTGGATGTCGCCGGGGGGCTCTCCGCCGCACCCCGGCCAGCCACTCACAGTGCCACGGGGACCCTGAGGATCTGATGAACCGTCCTGCCCCGCCCCGCCGTCCCACCGTCCGCTTCCGCCGGGCGGTTGCCCTCCCACCCAGATATAGTTAAACTTCGTTACGAAGAAGCCGCGGCTCCCCTGGTCGGCGTCCGACGGCGGACGGCCCGACCCACCGACCGGTCCGGTGTGTGCCACTCGTTCCGCACAACGAGCGGCACCCACCGGGCCCTCAACCCCCGACCCCCAAGCAGGAGAGCAGGAACCGCTTCACCTGGGTGGCGTGGAAGCGGTCACGGGCGTACTCGCGGCTGGAGCACAGCAGAACGGGGGCGTCCTGCGGGTCGTCCGGGAGGCGGCCGTGGCTGCCGCGGACGCAGGACGGGTCGGTGGGCACCACCGACTCCCGCGCCAACGCCGCCATCGCCGAAGTCGGTCTCCACCGGCGGGTCACCGGACTCGCGGCCACCTGCCCTCCGGGAGCGCGCTCCCGCCGGCCTGCGCGGCACCCGCGCTGCACGTCTTCGCGGCCGACGTCAGCAACCGCGTGGTCAGCCTGCGCGCCCACGCCGACCACCGGATCGTGTCGGCGACCGACGCGGGCGCCTCGCCGCTGGTCGCCGGCAGCACCTCCGTCGGCCCCGCGGAGAAGTCCGACCTCATCGATAGCTGACGGACCGTCAAGAGCATGTCTTCCCGTGCCGCTTCCGACGCGGACGGGGCTCCGGCACGCCACCGAAGTGGTCGGGCCCGGGCCGGGGAGAGAAAGGCCGGAGCGGCGCGACCAGTTCCCCCGATGGACTGGTGGCGCCGCTCCGGCGGTTCAGGTCGTGGGACCGGTCACTCCTGTTTCTCGCCGGAGGCGTAGCGGGAGATGATCAGCGCGATGATGATGATCGCGCCGTTGAGGAACTGGTTCCACAGGGGTGGCACGCCGGCGAGGGTCATGACGTTGACCACCAGCTGGAGGGTGAGGACACCGGTGAGGGCGCCGAAGAGGGTGCCGCGGCCGCCGTTGAGGCTGACGCCGCCGATGACGGTGGCGGCGAAGACCTGGAAGATCCAGCCGTTGCCCTGGTCGGCGGAGATGGAGCCGTAGTGGCCGGTGTAGAGGATTCCGGCGAAGGCCGCGAGCAGGCCGCCGAGGATCAGCACGGCCCAGACGATCCGGTCGACGCGGATGCCCGCCGCCCGGGCCGCCTCCGCGTTGCCGCCGATCGCGTAGAGGGCGCGGCCGTGCCGCAGCCAGGCGAGCGCGCTGCCGCCGGCGAGGAAGAGCAGGGCGCAGATCCAGATCGCGGCCGGGACGCCGAGCCAGCTCGCGCTGCCGAGGTAGCGGAAGGAGTCGGGCACGTTGACGATGGACTGGCCCTGGGAGACGGCGACTTGGAGGCCGCGCAGCAGGGTGAGCGCGCCGAGGGTGACGATGAAGCCGTTGAGGCGCAGCTTGAGGATCAGGAAGCCGTTGATCGCGCCGATGAGCGCGCCGACCAGCAGGCACAGTGGGATGGCGGTCCATTCGGGGAACAGCCCGAGGCCGTTGAAGCGGGCGCCGTGGTCGGGCAGGACGAGCCAGACGGCGATCACCGGGGCGACGCCGATGGTGGACTCCAGGGAGAGGTCCATCCGTCCGGCGATCAGGATGAGCGCCTCGGCGAGGACCAGCAGGCTCAGTTCGGTGGCCTGCTGGCCGACGCCGAGGAGGTTGTCGGAGGTGAGGAAGGCGGGCGAGACGATGAAGCCGATGACGCCCAGCACGAGCAGGACCGGCACGAGGGAGAGGTCGCGGTAGCGGGCGAGCTGGAATCGGCGCTCGGCGCCACCGGCGACGGCGGTGGCCGCGTGGGGGCGGACCTCAGTGGTGGGAGGCATGGGGTTCCTTCGTATCGGTCGGGCCGGACACGCCCTCCATGGCTGCGACCAGCTGTTCGTCGCTCCAACCGTGCTCGAACTCGGCGACGACGCGGCCGTGGAACATGGCCAGGACTCGGTCGCAGACCCGCAGGTCGTCGAGTTCGTCGGACACGATCAGGGCGGTCCTGCCGGCCTCGGCGACCTCGCGCACGGTGCCGAGCAGGGACTCCTTGGACTTGATGTCGACGCCGTTGGTGGGCCGGATCGCGACCAGGACGTGCGGTTCGGTGGCCAGCGCCCGGGCGATCACGACCTTCTGCTGGTTGCCGCCGGACAGGGCCGACACCGGGGCGGAGGCGCCGGGCGTCTTGATGTCCAGGTCCTTGATCATCCGCTCGGCGAACGCCCGGGTGCGTGCGGGCAGTACCGTGCCGAAGGGGCCGAGCTGGTCGGTGACGGTCAGGGTGGCGTTCTCGGCGACGCTGCGCTGGGGGATGATGCCCTGGACGTGCCGGTCCTCGGGGACGAAGCCGATGCCGGCCGCGAGGGCCGCGTGGACCCGCCCGGTGCGGACCGGACGGCCTGCGACGGTGACCGTGCCGCTGGCGGGCCTGTGCAGGCCGGCGAGGGTCTCACCGAGTTGGACGTTGCCGCTCGCGGCCGCCCCGGCCAGCCCCACCACCTCTCCGGGGCGCGCGGTCAGGGAGAAGTCCGCGTAGGCGCCGGCCAGGGTGAGGCCGGAGACGTCCAGCAGCGGGTCGGCGGCCGGCAGCGGGTCGCCGTCCGGGCGCCTCCGCCGCTGCACCGACCACGCGGGTTCGCTGCCGCCCGCCCGCTCGCCCGTCATCGCCTCCACCAGTGCCTGCTGGTCCAGTTCGGCGACCGGTGCGGTGATGATGTGCCGGGCGTCGCGGTAGACCGTGACGGTGGCGCAGAGGTCGTAGACCTCCTGGAGGTGGTGGGAGATGAACAGGAAGGCGACGCCCTGCTCCTGCAGTGCGCGCAGCTTGTCGAAGAGCCGCTCGATGCCGCGGGCGTCCAGCTTGGCGGTGGGCTCGTCCAGGATGATGAAGCGGGCCCCGAAGGACAGGGCCCGGGCGATCTCGACGAACTGGCGCTGCTCGACGGTCAGTTCCTCGGCGCGCGCGGTGGGGTCGACGTCCACGCCGTACTCGGCGAGCAGTTCGGCGGCGCGGTGGCGCAGCTGCTTCCAGCTGATCGGGCGCAGCGCGGAGCCGCCCTTCCTGTTCAGGCTGTCCCTGTTCAGGCTGTGCCGGTTCAGGCTGTGTCTATTCAAGAAGAGGTTCTCGGCGACGGTCAGCGCGGGAATGATCATGGAGCGCTGGTAGACGCAGGCGACCCTGGAGCGCCAGGCGTCGGTGTCGCCGGGGGCCGGTGCCGGTTCGCCGTTGAAGCGCAGGGTGCCGGTGTCGGGGTTCTGCAGGCCGGTGAGGATCGACACGAGGGTGGACTTGCCCGCGCCGTTCCGGCCGACGAGGGCGTGCGACTCGCCGGGCGCGACCGAGATGCGCGCGTCGCTGAGGGCTACGGTGGCGCCGAAGCGCTTGCTGATCCCGTCGGCCTCGACGACGGGGCCCCGGACGGGGCTGGCGTCCGCCATGGGGGATGTCCTTTCCGCTGGGGGATTTCCGGGAGTGGCGGCTCGGGAACCGTGCCCGCCGCCGCTCAACGGGGTCCGGGGGACTACTTGCTGACGCTGTTGCCCCAGAGGCTCTTGTCGTCGACGTTGTCCTTGGTGACGAGGGGCGCGGGCAGTTGGTCCTCGAGGCCGTTGGGCAGCTGGATGACGGTGGACTGGTGGTCGGTCGGGCCGGGCTGGAAGGTCTTGCCCTCGGCGCCGGCCTGCGCGTAGAACAGCGCGTACTTGGCGTAGAGGTCGGCGGGCTGGGAGACGGTCGCGTCGATGTCGCCCTTGCGGATGGCGTCGAACTCCTGCGGGATCCCGTCGTTGGAGACGATGGCGATGTGGCCCGGCTGGCCGGCCGGCTTGAGCAGGCCCTTCTGCTGGAGCAGCGCCAGGGTCGGCTGCAGGAAGACTCCGCCGGCCTGCAGGTAGATGCCGCCGAGGTCGGCGTTGGCGGCCAGCGTGGACTGGAGCTTCGCCGAGGCGACGTCCCCCTTCCACTCGGTGGCCAGCTCGATCACCTCGATGCCGGGGAACTTCTCCTTCATGCAGGCGGAGAACGCCTCGGAGCGGTCGCGCCCGTTGATGGAGCTCAGCGCGCCCTGCAGTTCGGCCACCTTGCCCTTGCCGCCGAGCTGCTTGCCCAGGAACTCGCACGCCTTGGTGCCGTAGGCCTTGTTGTCGGCGCGCACCACCATGTAGACGTTGCCCTTGTCGGGGCGGGTGTCGACGCTGACCACCGGGATCTTCTTGGCGGACAGCTGCTCGAGGGTGGAGGCGATCGCCCCGGTGTCCTGCGGAGCCATCACGACGGCCTTGGCGCCGGTGTTCTGGAAGACCTGGACGTTGGCGACCAGCTTGGTCACGTCGTTCTGCGAGTTGCTGACCGGCAGGGTGTTCAGGCCCTGGGAGGAGGCGTCCTGCTTGACGTACTGGGCGTAGGAGTTCCAGAAGTCGGAGTCCGCACGGGGCAGGTCGACGCCGATCGCCGGCTTTCCGCCGCCCGAGGCGGACGAAGTCCCGTCGCTGCCGCGGTTGCAGGCCGTGGCGAACCCCGCCAGGACGACCACGGTGGCGGCCGTGGCCGCGATTCTGGAGGAGCGAAGCTTCATGGTGCTGATCTCCTTGGCTGGGATGCCGGCGTCCTGGGGACTGGGTGGGAACCGGTTCGGTCCGCGACGGAGGAGCGGATCACACCTCCCGCAGTCATCGGATGGCTTGCGGTAGTGAGGACCTTACGAGGCTGTCATCAGGCTGACAAGAGAAGACCTCGGATGATTCCGAACCGTAACATCAAGGTTTCCAACCCGCAGGGAAAAGACCTGTGACCTGCACTCTGACCTGCACATATGCCAGAGCTGGCGGCTCGGCGCCGCGACCGGCGCCCGATGACTCCTTGCGATGACGCCACTCCCGCTCGTATGGTCGGAGCCCGGCAGATTCATCCGATGTATTGCCGGTGGAGGGCGACGACCTCCGGAATGACGACAGGAGACCCGGCATGAAGCTACTGCGCATCGGCGCTCCGGGGGCGGAAGTCCCGGCGGTCCTCGGCGAGGACGGTGCGGCCTACGCCCTCTCGGAACTGACCGACGACATCGACGGACCCTTCCTCGCCTCCGGCGGACTCGACCGGGCCCGGGAGGCACTGGCCGCGGGTGCGCTGCCGCTCATCGACCCGGCCGGCCGGCGGATCGGTCCGCCCGTCGCCCGGCCGGGCAAGGTGGTGTGCATCGGCCTCAACTACCGCGACCACGCCGAGGAGACCGGGGCCGCCGTCCCCGAGCGCCCGGTGGTCTTCATGAAGGACCCGTCCACCGTGGTCGGCCCCGACGACCCGGTGCTGATCCCGCGCGGTTCGGTGAAGACCGACTGGGAGGTGGAACTCGCGGTCGTCATCGGCCGGGAGGCCCGCTACCTCGCCGACCCGGCGCAGGCCCCGGAGTGCATCGCGGGGTACGCGATCAGCAACGACGTCTCCGAGCGGGAGTTCCAGCTGGAGTACTCCGCCCAGTGGGACCTGGGCAAGTCCTGCGAGACCTTCAACCCGCTGGGACCCTGGCTGGTCACCCCGGACGAGGCCGGCGATCCCCGGGCGCTGGGCCTGCGCCTCGCCGTCAACGGCGAGACCCGCCAGCGCGGCAACACCAAGAACATGATCTTCGACGTCGGGTACGTCGTCTGGTACCTCAGCCAGTACATGGTGCTGCGTCCCGGCGACGTCATCAACACCGGCACCCCGGCCGGCGTGGCCCTGGGCCTGCCCGGCACCCCCTATCTGCGCGCGGGCGACACCGTCGAGCTGTCCATCGACGGCCTCGGCACCCAGCGTCAGACCTTCGTCAACGCGTGAAAGGCACTTCGTTGTCCGCAACCGCCGCGCGGATCACCGCCGTCGACACCTACGACATCCGCTTCCCCACCTCCCGGGAGCTGGACGGGTCCGACGCCATGAATCCCGACCCCGACTACTCCGCCGCCTACGTCGTCCTGCGGACCTCCGCGGGCGGCCACCAGGGCCACGGCTTCACCTTCACCATCGGCCGCGGCAACGAGGTCCAGGTCGCCGCCATCGACGCGCTGCGCCCGCACATCCTCGGACGTCCGGTCGCCGAGCTGTGCGCCGACCCCGGCTCGCTCTCCCGCGACCTCGTCGGCGACAGCCAACTGCGCTGGCTGGGCCCCGAGAAGGGCGTGATGCACATGGCCATCGGGGCCGTCGTCAACGCCGTCTGGGACCTCGCGGCCAAGCGGGAGGGCAAGCCGCTCTGGCGGCTCCTCGCCGACGCCGACCCCGCCTGGCTGGTCTCCCAGGTCGACTTCCGCTACCTCACGGACGCGCTGACGCCCGACGAGGCCCTGGAACTGCTGACCAAGGGCAAGCAGGGGGCGGTCGGGCGGGCGGCCGAGCTGCTGCACCGCGGCTACCCCGCGTACACCACCTCCCCCGGCTGGCTGGGCTACTCCGACGAGAAGCTCACCCGCCTCGCCCAGCAGGCCGTCGCCGACGGTTTCACCCAGATCAAGCTGAAGGTCGGCGCCGACCTGGCGGACGACATCCGCCGCTGCCGCGCGGCCCGGGAGGCCGTGGGCCCGGACGTCCGGATGGCCATCGACGCCAACCAGCGCTGGAACGTCGCCGAGGCCATCGAGTGGACCAAGGCCCTCGCCGAGTTCGACCCCTACTGGATCGAGGAGCCCACCAGCCCCGACGACGTCCTCGGCCACGCCACCGTCCGGCGCGGCGTCCACCCGGTCAAGGTCGCCACCGGCGAGCACGTGCAGAACCGCATCGTCTTCAAGCAGTTGCTCCAGGCCGGCGCCATCGACGTCCTCCAGCTGGACTCGGCGCGGGTCGGCGGCGTCAACGAGAACCTCGCCATCCTGCTGCTCGCCGCCAAGTTCGGCGTCCCGGTCTGCCCGCACGCCGGCGGCGTGGGCCTGTGCGAACTCGTCCAGCACCTGTCCATGTTCGACTACGTGGCGCTCACCGGCACCACCGAGGACCGCGTCATCGAGTACGTCGACCACCTCCACCAGCACTTCCTCGACCCGGTGGTCATCACCGACGGCCACTACCGCGCGCCCACCGCGCCCGGCTTCTCCGCCGCGATGCGCCAGGCCGCCCTCGACACCTACCGCTACCCCGACGGCACCTTCTGGGCGGCCGACCTGGCCGGACCGGACACGGAGGAGGACGCATGACGACCGACCTCGACGGGCTCACCGCCCTGGTCACCGGGGGCGCCTCCGGCATCGGACTCGCCACCGCCCAACTGCTCAGCGAACTCGGCGCGGACGTCGCCGTCCTCGACCTCGACCCCGGCGGCGCCCGCGCCCCGCTGCACGGCTTCACCGCCGACGTCGCCGACGACCGCTCCGTACGCGAGGCCGTCCGGGCGGCGGCCGAGACGCTCGGCGGGATCGACATCCTGGTCAACAACGCCGGCATCGGCGCCGCCGGAACCGTCGAGGACAACCCGGACGAACAGTGGCACCGCGTCCTGGACGTCAACGTCCTCGGCATCGTCCGCACCACCCGCGCCGCCCTGCCCCACCTGCGCCGCTCCGCCCACGCCTCGGTGGTCAACACCTGTTCCATCGCCGCCACCGCCGGACTTCCGCAGCGCGCGCTCTACTCCGCCAGCAAGGGCGCCGTCCTGTCGCTCACCCTGGCCATGGCCGCCGACCACGTCCGCGAGGGCATCCGGGTCAACTGCGTCAACCCCGGCACCGTCGACACCCCCTGGGTCGGCCGACTGCTCGACGCGGCCGCCGACCCGGCCGCCGAACGCGCCGCCCTGAACGCCCGCCAGCCCACCGGACGGCTGGTCACCGCCGAGGAGGTCGCCGCCGCCATCGCCTACCTCGCCTCCCCGGCCGCCGCCAGCGTCACCGGCACCGCCCTCGCGGTCGACGGCGGCATGGCCGGTCTGCGCCTGCGACCGGAGCCCCCCGCGTGAACCTCCACCCGCTCGGCCGCACGGCCGTCCGAGTCGGCCGGCTCGCCTTCGGTGCCGCCGGGATCGGCAACCTGTTCACACCGGTGGGCGACGAGCAGGCCGCCGAGGCCGTGGCCGCCGCCTGGGCCAGCGGCGTCCGGTACTTCGACACCGCCCCGCACTACGGCCTCGGTCTCTCCGAACGACGCCTGGGCGACGCGCTGCGCGGCCTCCCCCGGCACGAGTACGTGCTGTCCACCAAGGTCGGCCGCCTGCTGGACCCGATTCCCACGGCCGGCGACGACCTCGCCAACGGCTTCGCCGTCCCCGCCGACCACCGCCGCCGCTGGGACTTCACGGCCGAGGGCGTACGCCGCTCGATCGAGGACAGCCTGAACCGGCTCGGCCTCGACCGGATCGACATCGCCTACCTGCACGACCCCGACGACCACGCCGAACAGGCGCTTGACCAGGCCTACCCGGAACTCGAACGCCTGCGCGCCGAAGGCGTGCTCGGCGCGATCGGCATCGGCATGAACCGGACCGAACTGCCGGCCCGCTTCGTCCGCGAGACCGACCTCGACGTGGTCCTGCTGGCCGGCCGGTACAGCCTGCTCGACCAACGGGGACTCCTCGAACTCCTGCCGCTGGCCGAGGAACGGCAGGTCGCCGTGGTGGTCGGCGGCGTCTTCAACTCCGGCCTGCTCGCCGACCCGAAACCCGGCGCGACCTTCGACTACCGCGCCGCGTCCGCGGAACTCCTCGGTCGAGCCCTGCAGTTGAAGGAGGCGTGCGGGCGGCACGGGGTGCCGCTGCGAGCCGCCGCCCTGCGCTTCCCGTTCGGGCACCCGAGCGTCGCGAGCGTCCTGGTCGGCACCCGCAGCGCCGCCGAGGTCGAGGACGCCGCCACTATGCTCGACCACCCCGTCCCGGACGCGCTCTGGGCGGACCTCAAGGAACGGGGACTGCTCCCGGTCGACGTCCCGACACCCGAGAAGGAGGGCTGATGCGCGTCGCCCTGTTCGTCACCTGCGTCGCCGACACCATGTTCCCCGACACCGGCCGGGCCGTGCTGACCGTCCTGGAACGGCTCGGCCACACCGTGGAGTTCCCCCAGGAACAGACCTGCTGCGGACAGCTGCACTTCAACACCGGCTACCGCCCGGACGCCGTCCCGCTCGTCGCCCGCTTCGCGCGGACCTTCGCCGAGTACGACGCCGTGGTCACCCCGTCCGCCTCCTGCACCGGCATGATCCGGGACAACCACCCGCTGCTGGCCGAGCGCTACGGGCGCCCCGACCTGCGCCGAACGGTGGCCGAACTCGTGCCCCGGGTCCACGAGTTCACCGAGTTCCTGACCGACGTCCTGGGCGTCACGGACGTCGGCGCCCGCTTCCCGCACCGGGTCACCTACCACCCCACCTGCCACTCCCTGCGCGGACTGCGGCTCGGCGACCGCCCCCTGCGACTGCTGCGCGCGGTCCAGGACATCGACCTGGTCGACCTCCCGGCCGCCGACTCCTGCTGCGGCTTCGGCGGCACCTTCGCCGTCAAGAACGCCGAGACCTCCGGCGCCATGCTCGCCGACAAGGCCGCAGGCGTCCTGGAGACCGGCGCCGAGGTCCTGTGCGCGGCCGACAACTCCTGCCTGATGCACATCGGCGGCGGACTCTCCCGCCGAGGCAGTACGGTGCGCACCGTGCACCTGGCCGAGATCCTCGCCACCACCGAAGGGACCCTGCGATGAGCGACCCGCACCCTCGCAACCCCGCCGACCGCGGCGTCGTGTGGCTCGGCTCCCCCGCCTTCCCCGACGCGGCCCGCAGCGCGCTCAAGGACACCCAGCTGCGCGCCAACCTGAAACGGGCCACCGGCACCATCCGCGACAAGCGCCTCACCGTCGCCGCGGAGCTCGACGACTGGGAGGAGCTGCGGACGTCGGCCGCCGCGATCAAGACCCGCACCTCGCGCCATCTCGACCGGTACCTGGTGCAGTTGGAGCGGTCCGTCACCGCTGCGGGCGGCACCGTCCACTGGGCCGCCGACGCCGCCGAGGCCAACCGCATCGTCACCGCACTCGTCCGGGCCACCGGCGAGCGGGAGGTGGTGAAGGTCAAGTCCATGGCGACCCAGGAGATCAGGCTCAACGAACACCTCGCCGAAGCCGGGATCGCGGCGTACGAGACCGACCTCGCCGAGCTCATCGTCCAGCTCGGCGACGACCGCCCCTCGCACATCCTGGTCCCCGCGATCCACCGCAACCGCACCGAGATCCGCGACCTGTTCGTCGCCCGGATGGGCGACTGGGGCCGACCGGCTCCCGACGGGCTCGGTGACGACCCGCACGAGCTCGCCGAGGCGGCCCGCCGCCACCTGCGGGAGAAGTTCCTCAACGCCAAGGTCGCGGTCTCCGGCGCCAACTTCGCCGTCGCCGACACCGGCACGGTCGTCGTCGTCGAATCCGAGGGCAACGGCCGGATGTGCCTGACCCTCCCGCAGACCCTGATCACCGTGATGGGCATCGAGAAGGTCGTCCCCACCTGGTCCGACCTCGAGGTGTTCCTCCAACTGCTGCCCCGTTCCTCCACCGGCGAGCGGATGAACCCCTACACCTCCACCTGGACCGGTACCACCGACGGGGACGGCCCCTCCGAGTTCCACCTGGTGCTCCTCGACAACGGCCGGACCGACACCCTCGCCGACACCGTCGGCCGCCAGGCCCTCGCCTGCATCCGCTGCTCCGCCTGCCTCAACGTCTGCCCGGTCTTCGAGCGCACCGGCGGCCACGCCTACGGCTCCGTCTACCCCGGCCCGATCGGCGCCGTCCTCACCCCGCAACTGGTCGGCGTCGGGCAGGCGGCCTCCCTGCCGTTCGCCTCCACCCTGTGCGGGGCCTGCTACGACGCCTGCCCGGTCAAGATCGACATCCCTGAACTGCTGCTCCACCTACGGGCCGAGGCCGTCGAGGCCGAGCGGGCCGCGAAACGCCTGCCCACCGCCGAGGCGGTGGCGATGAAGGCCGCGGCCGCCGTACTCGACTCCCCGCGGTTGCTCTCCGCCGCCCAGCAGGCCGGGTCGCTCGGCGGCCGCGCCCTCGCCCGGGGCGGCCGCATCCGCCGCCTGCCCGGGCCGCTGCACGGCTGGTCCGACACCCGCGACACCCCGGCCCCGCCCGCCGAGTCCTTCCGTACCTGGTGGCGCAAGAACCGGGAAGGTGACCGATGAGCAGCCGCGACGCCATCCTCGGCCGCATCCGCGGCGCCCTCGCCGACGTACCGGCCGACGAGCTCCCGACCGACGTGCCCGTCCCGCGGAACTACCGCCTCAGCCACGTCGAGCCCGGTCAGGACACCGTCGCCCTCTTCGCCGAACGGGTCTCCGACTACCGCGCCACCGTCACCCGCACGGACCGGGCCGGGCTGCGCGACGCCATCGCCGTCGCCCTCACCCGGCGCGGCGCCCTGCGCCTGGCCCTGCCGGACGGCTTCCCCACCGAGTCGCTGCCGAGCGGCGGCTGGGAGTGGCACCGGGAACCGCTGGACGTCCCCGCCCTCGACGCGCTGGACGGCGCGATCACACTCGCCGCCGCCGGGATCGCCGTCACCGGCACGGTCGTCCTCGACACCGGCCCCGGCCAGGGCCGACGCGCCCTCAGCCTCGTCCCGGACTACCACCTGTGCGTCATCCGCGCCGAGCAGATCGCCGAGGACGTCCCCGACGCCCTCGCCCGCCTCGACCCCGCCCTCCCCCTGACGTTCATCTCGGGACCGTCCGCCACCAGCGACATCGAACTCGACCGGGTGGAGGGGGTCCACGGTCCCCGCACCCTGGACGTGATCATCGTCGACTCCGCCCACCCCGACCGTTCGGAGCAGCCATGAGGATCGCCCTGCACACCCGCGTCCGCGAGGACCGGATCGCGGAGTACGAGGCCGCCCACCGCGAGGTGCCGGCCGAGCTCACCACGGCCATCCGGGCAGCCGGTGCCACGTCCTGGAGCATCTGGCGCAGCGGCTGCGAGCTGTTCCACCTCGTCGAGTGCGAGGACTACCCCCGCCTGCTCGCCGCACTCGAACACCTCCCGGTCAACATCGCCTGGCAGGCGCGGATGGCCGAACTCCTCGACGTGGTCCACGACTACTCGGCGACCGGCGCCGAGGCCGGGCTCCCGGTGGTGTGGGAGCTGTGACGCCCGCACGGATCATCGACGCGCACCACCACGTCTGGGACCTGACGGTGCGACCGCAGCCCTGGATCACCGGCGAGGCCCTCGCTCCGCTCGCCCGCTCCTTCACCGCGGACGACCTCGCCGCCGAGGCCCGCGCCGCCGGGGTGGCCGGCACCGTCGTCGTCCAGACCGTCTGCGTCCCCGAGGAGACACCCGAGCTGCTCGCCCTCGCCGCCGGCAGCGGCCTGGTGGCCGGGGTCGTCGGCTGGACCGACCTCACCGCCCCGGACGTCGCCGATGCGCTCGCCGCGCTGCGTGCGCTCCCGGGCGGCGACCAGCTGGTCGGCATCCGTCACCAGGTCCAGGAGGAGCCCGATCCCCGCTGGCTGCTCCGACCGGACGTACGCCGGGGCCTGCTCGCCGTCGCCGCCGCCGGCCTCGCCTACGACCTGGTGCTCAGGCCGCACCAGCTGCCGGCCGCCGTACTCGCTGCCGCCGGCCTCACCGGTCTGACCTTCGTCCTCGACCATCTCGGCAAACCTCCGATCGCCACCGGCGCGGTCGCGCCCTGGGCCGCGGACCTGCGCCGCCTGGCCGCCCTCCCGAACACCGTCTGCAAGCTCTCCGGCCTGGTCACCGAGGCGGCCCCGGGGCGCTGGCGGACCGAGGACCTGAGGCCCTACGCCGACACCGCCCTGGACGCCTTCGGCCCGCAGCGGCTGCTCTTCGGCTCCGACTGGCCGGTGTGCACCCTGGAGGCCGGCTACCCGGAGGTCGTGCGGATCGCCGACCGCCTCACGGGCGAACTGTCCCCCGCCGAGCAGCAGGCGGTGTTCCACGACAACGCGGCCCGCGTCTACGGCCTCTGAGCAGCCACCGACCCGCCCCGTCGAACGGGGGCGGGTCTATTCTGGTGAGACATCGGACCACTTGAGGGGCGGAGCTGTGCCAGTCACCGACGAGGCGATCGAGAAGATCAAGGCCATGATCGTCAGCGGGGAGCTGAGCCCGGGCGCCAGGCTCCCGAAGGAGGCCGACCTCGCCGAGCGGCTCGGCCTCTCGCGCAACTCCCTGCGGGAGGCCGTCAAGGCGCTCTCGCTGATCAGGGTGCTCGACGTCCGCCAGGGCGACGGCACGTACGTCACGAGCCTGGCACCCGACCTGCTCCTGGACGCCCTGGGCTTCGTCGTCGACTTCCACCAGGACGACACGGTGCTGGAGTTCCTGGAGGTCCGCCGCATCCTGGAGCCGGCGGCCGCGGCCATGGCCGCGCGCGCGATGTCGGACGAGGACATCGCCGAGCTCGGCACCGTGCTGGCGAGCCTGAGCGACGACGCCTCGCTCGACGAGCTGATCGAGAACGACCTGGAGTTCCACCGCAGGCTCGCGGCCGGCTCCGGGAACGCGGTGCTCGGCTCCCTGCTCGACGGCATCTCCGGGCCGACCGCGCGGGCCCGGATCTGGCGCGGCCTGACGGAGGAGGGCGCCGTCGAACGCACCCGCCAGCAGCACCGGGCGATCCTCGACGCCATCGCCGCACGCCGACCCGACCTCGCCCAGGCCTGGACGACGGTCCACATCGGCGGGGTCGAGCAGTGGCTGCGCGGCACCCTGGGCGCGGCGGGCTCGGCCCTCGGCTGACCGGCGCGCCGGGTGCCCCTGTCGGTGGCACCGACGGGGGGCGAGGTGCCCGGCGGATCAGGGGATGACGGTGAACCCGTCGACGATCATGTAGCCGCCGCTCCTCATCACCCCGGTGATGGTGTGCGGGCCCGGGGTCAGGCCACCGACCGAGTAGACCGTCTGCTGGTACCTGCGGCTGCCGCTGTAGGCATCGACGCTCTTCCGGAAGACCCCGTCGATCGAGATGTCGATCCGGCCCTCGTCGGTGTTGGTCTCGCTGATGAGCTCGACACCGGTGCCGTTGAAGGTGTAGCTGAACGAGTCACCGGTTCTGGTGGTGGCCCAGAGGTCGTCCACCAGGGGTTTCGCCCCGCCGATGGCCGCCTAGTGCCAGCTCCAGCCGCTGCCGGAGTAGGTCACCCCGGCGGTGTCGTTGTAGGTCTGGGCGGTGAGCGGCTTGGTGACCGTCACGGCGGTTCCGCCCCGCTGGTTGCGCCACACGTCGAGGGCGGCCGTGCTTCCGGGGGCGATGCTGTTGTAGACGGTCCAGAAGCTGTTGCGGTCGGTGACCGCAGTGCCGTTGATCCCGCGGATCACGTCGTTGCCCCGCAGGCCCTGGAGGCGGGCGGGCGAGTCGGTGGGCACGGCGGTCAGCAGGAAGCCGTTCTGGTCCGGGAGGCCGGTGGCGGACTGGTCCGCGCTGCCCGCGATGTCCTTGGCCGTGGCGCCCAGGAAGAGCTCCTTCTGGTCCTTGACGGTCGGTACGACGGGCGCAGCGGGCCAGGTGACGGCGGGCGGGGTGGCCTCGCCGGCGTTGCCGGTACCGAACCGGTCCATCGGGAAGTCGGTGAAGCCGAGCGCCCGGGCCGGGGAGCCCGCGGCGACGGTGTAGTCCTTCATGGCGGGGTCGGTCCAGGGCGAGTCGTGGGTGAACAGCGGGTCGGCGGTGGCGGAGTGGGCGTCCATGCCGTTGGCCGCCCACGTCCCGTCGAGACCGGTGACGGCCCCGCCGTTGTTCCAGAACAGGTTGTGGTCGACGGTGTACTTCGCGGTGCCGCAGCCGATCACCGCCACCCGCTCCCCCGCCAGCGGCAGGTCGGCGGTGTTCGCCTCCAGTGCCGTGCGCCAGCGCTCGGGCTGGCTGGCGATCTCCTGCTGGACATGACTCATGACGGCCTCCATGGGCGGTCGAGGAGGGTTGCTCATACTTGCGCATTTCCCAATGCATCAGAGCAGATATGAGCATCATCATGCAGGCATCACTCGGCTCCGCGCCAGGCCTTGACCCGAGGGAATAAAGGAATTTAACTTATTGAGCCCGAGCCGAACCCTCGGTGCCCCCTCCTGCCCCCGGACAGCGGGTTCGGTCGGCCTGCCAGCCCGCAGCCGACCCGGAGCCCCGCACGAGAGAACCCCTCGGATGCTGACAGAGACGCCGTTGCACCCCCACACCCACCACCGCCCGGCACCCGGGACGGCCGACGCCCGACCGGCCCACACAGTCATCGGCGTCGACTTCGGTGGCACCAAGACCGAACTCGCCCTCGCCGACCAGCACGGGACGATCCTCGTCCGCAAGCGGCTGGCGACACTCGCCGAGCGAGGACCCGACCAGGCCCTCGTGCGCGCCGCCGAGGCCGTCCGGCAACTGGCCCTCGAATCCGAGACCCGCTTCGACGCACCGGTCACCGCCCACGCCGCCGTCGCACCGGGCATCATCCAGTCCCACCGCATCCTGCTCACCCCCAACCTGCCCGGCTGGGAGGAGCTCGCCCTGTCCGCGCGCCTCGCCGAGGAGTTCGGTGTCCCGACCGTCCCCGTCGCCAACGACGTCCGGGCCGGCGCACTCGCCGAGCTTCGCCTCGGCGAACTGCGCCACGTCGACCCCGGCCTCTACATCAACCTCGGCACCGGCCTCGCCGCCGCGCTCGCCGTCGGCGGACGCATCGTGTACGGCGCCAACCAGGCGGCCGGCGAGATCGCCTACGTCAACCCCGGCGACGCACCGCTGAACGCCGTCGCCACCGGCCGCGCCCCGCTCGAAGAACTCCTCGGCGGCAGGCAACTGGCCGAACGCGCCAAGGAACTCCTCGGCGAGGCCGCCACCGGCGGCGACCTCTTCCGCAGCACCGACCCCGCCGCGCGGGCGCTGGCCCACCGGACACTCACCGTCCTCGCGACGGCGCTCGCCAACATGGCCGCCCTCGTCGACCCCGCCCGCATCGTCCTCGGCGGCGGAATGATGTCCGCCGCCGCCGAGATCCTCCCCGCACTCGAGCGCCTGCTGGCCGACGCCCTGCCCTTCCCCACCGAGCTCAAGGTCGCCCGGTTCCGCCGGGACGCCTCCCTGCACGGCGCGATCGTCCTCGCCCTGGACGACCTGCGCGCACGGGGCGCCCACCCCGGCCTCGCCGACGACCCCGACGCGTCCTGAGGCCCGACGCGTCCTGAGGCCCGACACGTCCTGAGGCCCGGCGTCCCCCACGACGCCTCCCCGGGGCGGGTCGGACCCGCCCCACCAGCCCGGTCGACCCCCCTCGACCGGCCACCGACACCCGGACCGGGTCCGGAGCACCGGTCACCATCCGTACGACCGCACCGGTGCCGCCATCCGACCCGTCAGTCCGGTTGGAGCCGCGAAGTCTGCCCCCCACCTGACATCCCAGGAGGTTCCAATGTCCTTGACCAGTGCACTCACGCGACGCGGCAGTGCCGTGCTCGTCGCGGGGATCATGGTCGCCGCGGCGGCCGTGGGAGGGCCGCCCCTGCACGCGAGGGCGGCCACCCCGGCCGTGCCCGTGGTCGCCGCCACCACCGTCACCGACGCGCCCGGCTCGGCCACCGCCCTCAAGGGCTTCGCCATCGAGTCCTCGGCCGACGTGCCGGACAGCGGTGAGGCCATCTCCCGCCCCGGCTACCAGCCGGCCGGCTGGCACGCGGCCGGCTCCCGCTCCACGGTGTTCGCCGCACTCGTGGCGGACCACACCTTCAAGGACCCGTTCTACTCCGAGAACATGAAGGAGGTGGTGGAGGACCACGGGCAGGAGTTCAAGGTGCCCTGGTGGTACCGCTCCGAGTTCACCGTCAACGACACCTCCGCCCGGACCTACCTGAACGTCACCGGTGTCGTCTCCGCCGCCGACGTGTACGTCAACGGCACCCTGGTCGCCACCGCCGACCAGATCGCGGGCATGTACACCGCGCACGAGCTGGACATCACGGACCAGGTCCGCCAGGGGCCCAATGCCGTCGCCTTCCTGATCCGGCAAAACGACCCCAAGAAGGACTTCACCTCCGGCTGGATCGACTGGAACCCCGCCCCGCCGGACAACAACATGGGTCTGGTCTACGACATCAGCGTCCGGCGCGCCGGCGCGGTGTCCCTGACCGACACCCATGTGATCACCTCGGTGGACGTGCCCTCCCTCAGTTCCGCCCGGGTCACCGTCAAGGCCACGGCGCGCAACGACACCGACCGCACCGTCACCTCCACCGTCACCGGCAGCATCGGCGACCTGACGTTCGCCAAGGACGTCACGCTCGCCCCCCACGCCTCCAAGCTGGTCGTGTTCACTCCTGACGACACCTCGCAGCTCAAGATCGACAACCCGCGGATCTGGTGGCCGGCCGGCATGGGCGACCAGGCACTGTACGACCTCCAGCTGACGGCGAGGACCGACGGCGCCGTCACGGACACGGCACACAGGAGCTTCGGCATCCGGGACGTCCAGGCCCCCCTGAACCAGGACGGGGCGCGCTCGTACATCATCAACGGCCACCCCCTCCTGATCAGGGGTGCCAACGACTCGACCGACCTGCTCTGGCGCTGGAACGCGCAGGAGGTCTCCGACCGGTTCGCCTACGCCCGCAACCTGGGCATCAACGCGATCCGGCTGGAAGGGCACCTGGAACCGGACGAGTACTACGAGATGGCCGACAAGGCGGGCATGCTCCTGCTGCCGGGCTGGGAGTGCTGCAACAAGTGGCAGGACCAGGACTCCGGCCCGTACACCGCACACGAGCACAAGATCAACCGCGCCTCGATGGCCGCCGTGGCGGCCCGCCTGCGCAACAACCCCAGCGTGATCTCGTTCCTCATCGGCAGTGACAAGGCCCCGACGCCGGAGTCGGCGTCGGACTACAAGGAGGCCCTGAACGCGGCGGACTGGACGCTTCCGGTCCTCAGCGACATCAACCGGGAGAGCGTCCTCGACTACGAGAGCGGCATGAAGATGACCGGCCCCTACGAGTGGGTGCCGCCGGTGTACTGGTACCTCAAGAAGGACGGGGGTGCCGAGGGCTTCAACTCCGAGACGAGCGCCGGCGCGAGCATCCCCACCCTGGACACCCTCAAGCGGATGATGAAGGACGAGGAACTCACGGCCATGTGGACGAACCCCAAGGCGGTGCTGTACCACCGGTCTCCGGGCACGGCCTTCGAGACCCTGAAGGACTTCAACACGGCACTGTCCGCGCGCTACGGCACGCTCACCAGCCGCGAGGACTACGTCCGCAAGGCCCAACTCGCCCAGTACGAGGCGGTGCGGGCCCAGTTCGAGGCGTACGGCCGCAACTTCACCGACGAGAAGAACCCCTCCACCGGCCAGATCTACTTCCTGCTCAACTCCCCCTGGACGTCCCTCCACTGGCAGCTCTTCGACCGCTACTCCGACCAGGGCGGCGCGTACTTCGGGGCCAAGAAGGCCAACGAGGACGTCCACATCCAGTACTCCTACGACAACCGCTCCGTCGTCGTGGTCAACCGGCGCACCGACGCCGCCCCGGGACTCACCGCTCACGTCGACCTCTACAACATCGACGGCACCCAGCGGTTCCACCGGGACTCCGACGTGCCCACCGTCCCCGGCGACGGCGGCAAGGCCATCGCCCTCAAGGAAATCCCCAAGGACATCCCGAACCTGGACACCACCTACCTCGCCAAGCTGACCCTCACCGACTCCGACGGCAAGGAGGTCAGCCGCAACGTCTACTGGCTGTCCACCGAGCCGGACGTCGTCGGCGACTACAACTGGCCGAACAACCCCACCACGTCCTACGGGTCGCTGGACGGCCTGAACCAGCTGGCCAAGGACAAGGCCCAGGTCTCCGCCACGGCCACCAGCAAGAGCAAGGGCGACACCACCGAGGTCACCGTCACGCTCACCAACACCGGCACCGGCCAAACCCCCGCCCTGCTCACCGACGTCCACCTCGTCGACGGCCAGGACAAGCCCGTGCTGCCGGTGACCTGGTCCGACAACCAGGTCAGCCTCTGGCCCGGCGAATCCACCACCCTGACCGCCACCGTCCGCACCTCCGACCTCAACGGCGCCACCCCGAACCTGCGCGTCTCCGGCTGGAACATCCCCACCGGCAACGTCGTGGCCAAGCCCACCTCCTGACCGCGGCACCCGCTGACCCGCTGCCCCGCTCCACCGCTGTGACCGGCCCGGCTGCCCGGGCCGGTCACAGCGGCACGTACGGGCCCGGCCGAGCCGGGAGCATTTGCCGGGCGCCTTCACGAACTCTTGACGGACGCGCCCACGGGTGCACACTATGAGAAATCTCTTTTACGAAAACCTCCTTTACCAAGGCGCGCACCACCGTCACCACCGTCACCACCGTCGCCACCGCCGCCCCGCGAGGAGGCCATCGATCCACGGGCGGCACCGCGCCGGCCCGCCGTGAAGGACGCACATGTTCCTCAACTCACCGACACCTCGGACGGATCCACCGCCGGCCACGCTCCAACCCTGGCTCCCGGACGACCCGTACGGCCTGCGACTGGTCGCCCTCGGCGTCGACTTCGACGCCGTGAAGGTCCCCCAGCCGCTGGCCCACTCCGTGCGCACCGCCCTCGGACGGCACGAGACCAGCTACATCGAGGACCTCCTGGACGGCTCCCACCTGTGGCTCGTCGCCCCCGGCAGCTGCTCCTCGACCGGCTCCCGCCACCTGGTCCTCTCCACCGGCTGGCACATCGCCATTCCCGGTCCGCGCTGCACGGCGCGGCGCCGCTGGAACTGCCCGTGGCCGACCCTCACCTCCGCCCGCCTCCTCCAGGGCGCCATCGAGGCCGCGTCCGGCCCCACGAAGGGGCGTTGAGACGCCCACCCGAACCGACTTTGCGCCCCGTTGCCGCCCGCACCCCGCCACCCGGCCTCGCACGACTCACGCGGACCGTGACCCCACCGCCACGGTCCGTTCTCCATGTCGTGGGCAGGGATCCGAATGCCACGGGCAGGGCTCCTACCGGCCGTGCCGGGCCTGGCAGATCGGAGCACATCGGCCGGTCGGCGCCGGTCGCGACCGTATAGGCTCAGGTGACGCCCGAAACCCTCCGCACCCGAACGCCCGGCCGAAAGGAAGCGCCGACCACCGTGGAAGCCGCATGGAACCGCAGCGTCTTGCGAACCAACAACGAGCGGCTCCTCCTCGATCGGCTCCGCACCGACGGTGCCACCTCCCGGGCCGAGCTCGCCCGGATCACCGGGCTGTCCAAGCCGACCGTCTCCACCGCGCTGAGCCGCCTGCAGTCCGCGGGCCTGGTCCGCGAGCTGGGCAAGGTCGTCGTGCCCGGCCGCGGCCGCTCCCCGGTGCTCTACGAGGCCGATCCGAGCGCCGGGCACGGGCTGGGGGTGCACGTCGGCCGCCGGTGGGTCCGCGTGGCGCTGACCGACCTGGACGGCCGGATCCTGGCCCGTCATGACGAGCCGAACGACTCCGGCGACGCCCACGGCGCGGTGTCCAAGGTGATCGCCCTGGCCCGCAGGGTCACCGCCGAGGCGGACGTGCCCCCGGAGAGCGTCCTCCACACGGTCATCGGCGGGCCCGGCGCCGTCGACGAGCACGACGCGGTCCGGTACGCGGTGGGCCTCCCGGGCTGGGGAATGCCGGGCATCGTCAACCGCCTCCGGACGGAGCTGGGCACCGGCCTGACCCTGGTGAACGACGCCAACCTCGCGGCGCTCGGCGAGTACGCGGGCGGCGTCGGGCAGGGGCGGCGACTGTTCATGTACCTCCTGGTCGGCGCCGGCGTGGGCGGCGGCATCGTGGTCGACGGGAAGCTCTTCCCCGGCGCGCACGGCGCCGCCGGGGAACTCGGCTACCTGCCGTGCTGCAGCGCGACGGGAGAGGGCTCGGCCGGCGGGACCCGGCACGCCCTCCTGGAGGAGTCCGCCGCCGGCGGGGCCGTGGTCGCCATGGCCCACGCCAAGGGCCTGCTGGACGTCACCACCGCGAAGCAGGTGTTCGACGCAGCCCGGGCGGGCGACGAACTCGCCCGCAGCGTCGTCGCGGAGGAGGCGCAGCGCCTCGCCCACGGCATCGCCTCGGTCGCCGCGGTCATCGACCCGGAGCTCGTGGTCCTCGGCGGCGGCATCGGTAGCAGCGCGGACCTGCTGATCCCGCTGATCCGCGCGGCCCTGCCGCGCATCACACCGCTGCGGCTGAACCTGGCGGCCTCGGAGCTCGGCGACGGCGCCGTGCTGCACGGCGCGGTAGCCATGGGGGTGGAGATCACCCGGGAGCTGGTCTTCGAGAAGTGGCAGCGCGCCCAGGAACCGCTGGACGAGTAGCGGCGGCCCGCGTGCTGCCACGCGGTTCGAGGGTTCCGTCCGGGTCGGTCGGCGGAGTACGGTCGTTCGAAGGCCGACCACCTGGCGACGGCCGACCCCGCGGACCCGCACCAGGGTCCGCCGTACCCCGGTTCCGAGCGGACCGGCCGCCCGGCTCCGTGCAGTCCGGGCACAGTTGAACCGCGCGGGCGGTGGTGCCGCACGAGAACGCCGGGACACCACAACGCTGGCACACCACAACGCCGGCACACCACCGATCCGCCGAAGAGGCCCGTCACCGCGCGGTGGCACCGCACCCCTCCTGCCACCGACGCCGTTCGCGCCGCCGATCGCCGCGCCGGACCCGAGGGCTTCACCGCACGGCCCCTCGCCAGACCGGCGTCCCGAAGTGAACCCGATCCGTGACCTGCTCCGCTCTTGACCGCGATCCTGTTAAGGAATTTTACTTTTCCCACACCGCCACCTCTAGCCCCCAGGAGGCACCCTTTGACCACCCAGCAAGGCCCCGGTCTCATCAGAGGGGTCGGCCTGTTCCAAGCCACCGCCATCAACATGAGCCAGATGGTCGGCTGCGGTCCGTTCGTGACCATCCCCCTCATGGTCGCTGCCTTCGGTGGCCCCCAGGCCGTCATCGGCTGGATCGCCGGCGCACTCCTGGCCTTGGTCGACGGCCTCGTCTGGGCCGAACTGGGCGCCTCGCTCCCGGGTTCCGGCGGTACCTACGTCTATCTCCGCGAGGCGTTCCAGTACCGCACCGGGCGTCTGATGCCGTTCCTGTTCGTCTGGACGGCGATGCTCTTCATCCCGCTGATCATGTCGACCGGCGTCCAGGGGCTGGTCCAGTACCTCGGCTACCTGTGGCCCGACATGAGCACCGGTCAAGGGGACCTCGTCGGTGTCGGCGTCGTCGCGCTCGTGGTCCTCCTGCTGTGGCGCAAGGTCGAGAACATCGGCAAGGTCACGGTCGTCATGTGGATCGTGATGCTCGTCTCCGTGGCCGCCGTGATCCTCGCCTCCTTCACCCACTTCCACCCGTCGATGGCCTTCAGCTGGCCCGAGCACGCCATCGAGCTCGGCAGCGGCACCTTCTGGCTCGGATTCGCCTCGGGCCTGACCATCGGCATCTACGACTACCTCGGGTACAACACCGCCGCCTACATGGGCGCCGAGGTCAAGAACCCCGGCCGCGTGCTCCCCCGCTCCATCGTCTACTCCGTGCTCGGCGTCATGGTCATCTACCTGCTGCTGCAGATCGGCGTCCTCGGCGTCGTGCCCTGGAAGGACATGCTCGACCCCAACAGCCAAGCCTCCCAGTCGGTGGTCTCCCTCGTGCTCGAACAAACCCTGGGCAAGACCCCCGCCAACATCATCACCGTCCTCATCCTCGTCACCGCCTTCGCCTCGGTCTTCACCGGCCTGCTCGGCGGTTCCCGCGTCCCCTACGACGCCGCCCGCGACCGCCTCTTCTTCCGCTCCTTCGCCAAGCTCCACCCCAGGCACAACTTCCCCACCGCCGGCCTGCTCACCATGGGCGTCATCACCACCGCCGGCTACCTCCTGGCCCGCCACATCGGGACCTCCGCCGACCACCCGCCCCTGACCATCCTGATCACCCTGCTGACCACGGTCATGGTGATCATCCAGGCGCTCGCCCAGATCGCCGCCGTGACCGTGCTGCGGAAGCGGCAACCGAACCTGGCCCGCCCGTACAAGATGCTGCTCTACCCCCTGCCGAGCGTCATCGCCGGCATCGGCTGGCTGGCCATCTACGGATACGCCGACAAGGCCAACCCCGGTATCCACCCCATCGAGTGGTCCATCGGCTGGGTCGCCCTCGGCGGCGTCGTCTACCTGGTCTGGTCCCGCGTCGAGAAGGTGTGGCCCTTCGGCCCCAAGGAGATCCACGAGGAGTACCTGACCGAGCAGCAGGCCGCCGAACACGTGGCCGCCTCCTCCTGAACCACCCCTGACCTGCGGGCCCCGACCGGTCGCCCCTCCCCCGGGCACCGGCCGGGGCCCGCCCGCCGTTCAGGTACGACGGACGTCACGAAGCCGAGCTCCCAGCGGACTTGACGGCCCTCGACGGCCGTCGGCGGATCAGGATTCCGGGCACGCCTGACAGCGGCTCAACGGGGTGCGGACTCCGTCCGGTCACCGGGGTGGCGACAGGCCTCCGGGTCGGGTGCGGGCCCGGCCTCGCACACGTAGCCCTGGTCGTCCTCGTCATGGCTGAGGTAGCGGGCGCTGCACTCGTCGGAGCCGAGCCGGTCGCAGTAGGCGAGGGCCTCGAAACCGTCGGCGAACTCCCCCGGCGCACGGACGACCCAGGCGTCCGGAGGCAGGGAGGCCCAGGTGTCGCTGTCGACGAGCGAAGCGCCGGGCACTCGCTCCTGGAGCTCGGCGACCTGCTGGTCCCGTTCCTCCCGGTCCGTCGTACGGGGGATCTCGGCGAGCCCGACGATCCAGGTGCCGGACGGGCCGGCCGCCGGAGTCCCAGCGGCCTGCCCGCTCCGCTGCGAGAGCATCAGGGCGGTGGCCGCGGCGACCACGACGGCACCCACGACCACGTCGAGCACCACGGCGAGCCGGCGGCGCCGACGAGGGCTCGGCGCGGGTCCGGATTCCGCACGCGGCCGGGCGGCGCCGCTGGCGGACTCCGCGGACTCCGCAGGCGTCGGGGGCTCGGAGAGCACGGCGGTTTCCCTTCCACTCCGGTCGGATCGAATGTGCGGCTGCCGACGGGGATTCTTTCAGGACAATCCTGAGGTTTTGATGAGGTCGCCCGGGACCACGCATCGGCGAAATCCGTTACTTCGGCACGGGTGGAAACCATGTCTAGAGTGGTCCCCCTGGCAACGCCGACGACGAGGGCCTTCCCCACCCCACCACGTCTCCCACCGGATCGGAGAAGACCACCCCGTGACAGCAATTCGGGACCGCTACATCGATACGATTCGTGCACTGGCCATTGTGCGGGTGATCGTCTATCACGCATTGAATCTGGGCTGGCTCACGATCGTCTTTCCGTCGATGGGCATCATGTTCGCCCTCGCCGGCTCCCTGATGGCCGCGTCGATGGACAAGTCCGGGCTGGTGACGGTCGGCCGCCGTCTCCGCCGCCTGCTGCCGTCGTTCTGGGTACTCGGTGCGGTGGCCGTCTCGGTCATGCTGATCCACGGCTGGACGGTGGACGACCGGACGGCGGCGACCGACCCCAGAATGCTGTTCTGGATTGTTCCGCTGAATTCCCCACCGGCCAGCGACTGGGGCCAGGAATTCGTCGGAGTCCTGTGGTACATCAGCACCTACCTGTGGTTCGTACTGCTGTCGCCGGTGCTGCTTCCGCTGTTCCGCCGCCTCCCGGTGGTCATGCTCGCCCTGCCGTTCCTGCTGGTGTACCTGTTCAGTCTGAATTCGTACGGGATGAGCGACGAGATCACCGGGCCGATCACCGATCTCTGCAGCTACCTGGCCTGCTGGCTGCTCGGTTTCGCCCACCACGACGGCACCCTGCGCCGACTCAAATGGCGGTTGGTGGTGCCGGTCGCCCTGGCCGCATTCGTGGTCGGCGGCTGGCTGGCCTGGACCAATCGGGCGGATTCGAATTTCGATCTCACCGCGGATCCCATGGCCAACACCTACTGGTCGTTCGCCTTCGTGCTGCTGTTGCTGCGGTGGCAGCCGAAGATGTCCTCGCCGAGCCGGATTCCGGTGCTGGACCGGTTGGTCTCTCTGCTCAACGCCCGGGCGGTCACGATCTACCTCTGGCACAACCCCGGCATCTTCTTCACCGGCCTGCTGCTCGCCGAGGTCGGGCTGGACACCGCCCCGGTCAACGATGCCGTCCTGCTGCTGGGCACGCTCCTCTGGACCTTGGCGGCCGTGCTGCTGTTCGGCTGGATCGAGGACCTGGCGGCACGCCGACGGCCGAGGCTCCTCCCGGTCGGCGGCGGGACGCGCCGGGTCGCGGCCCCGGCCGCCGCCGAGGCCGGTGATCCGTCCGACCAAGGCGACCAAGGCGACCAAGGCGGCCAGGGCGGCCAAGGCGGCCAAGGCGGCCAAGGCCACGAACTCGACCAGCAAGGACGGCATTCCGCTCGGCGGTGACCGGTGCCGAGGGCTACCGGCCGGCTCCAGGGAGGACACGGCTGTGGGGGGGGGGGGGGGGGGGGGGGAGGAGGGGGGGGGGGGGGGGGCGGGGGGGGGGGGGTGGGGAGGCCACTAACAGCCACAACGGCGTCTCCGGGCTGATCTCGATCAG
>NZ_JBVHYH010000020.1:92514-120560 GCF_055569135.1 Kitasatospora sp. NPDC029367 | reverse complement strand
GTCGTCGGTCGCCGATGCTCCGCATGGACTCCCTCCTCCGCCTTGCGATGCACGCACCCTGACGCCGCGGTCTGGTCCGACCTGATCCACAAGACGCGCCCTAGCCGCACCGGGAGTTCACACGTGATATCGCAATCCACCGAACCGCATCGCACCACCGAGCCGCGCCGCTCCACCGAGCCGCGCCGCTCGACCGAGCCGCGCCACATCCCCGAGCAGCGCCACCCCGCCGGGGCGCAGCACGCCGCCGAACCGCGCGAGCGGGCCGACCGGGCCGAGCGCGACCGCCTCGACCGGGGGCGGACCAACCACCGCGCCCCGACCGCCTCCGCCGCCGTGCACGCCGACCGCGCGCCCCGCCCCGACCAGCACGACCACACCGCCCTCCGTGCCGCGCTCGCCGCCGCCACCGAGGACACCGTCATCTACGACCTCGACGGCATCGGCCGCCAGTACGCCGCCCTGCGCGCCGAACTGCCCGGTGTCGCCGTCCGGTTCGCGATGAAGGCCTGCCCCGTCGACGAGGTGCTCGGCCACCTCGCCCGGCTCGGCTCCGGCTTCGACGCCGCCAGTCCGCAGGAGATCGCCCAGGCGCTGCGCACCGGGGCGGCCCCCGAACTGATCCACTACGGCAACACCATCAAGTCCGACCGCAACATCGCCGAGGCCTACCGGCTGGGCGTGCGCGAGTTCGCCACCGACAGCCTGGAGGACGTCGCCGCGATCGCCGAACACGCCCCCGGGTCACGGGTGTTCTGCCGGATCGCGACCACCGGCGAGGGCGCCCTGTGGGGGCTCAGCCACAAGTTCGGCTGCTCGCCCGAGGACGCCCTGCGGGTGCTCGGCGCCGCCCGCACCGCCGGGCTGGTGCCCTCCGGGCTGTCCGTGCACGTCGGCTCCCAGCAGATGACCGCCGAGGCCTGGACCGCGGCGATCGACTCGCTGGCCGCCGTCCTGGAGGCGCTCAACTGGCGTGGCATCACCCCGGACCGGATCAACCTCGGCGGCGGACTGCCCGCCCTCGGCGTCGTCGACCGGGCCGGCCGCCCGCTCGAACCGCCGCTGGACAAGATGTTCACGGTCATCCGCGAGGGCATGGAACGGCTGCGCGCCGTCAACGCGGCCCCGCTGGACTTCGTCCTGGAACCCGGCCGCCACCTGGTCGCCGACCACGGTGCGATCCGCGCCCACGTCGCCCGGCTCTCCTCCCGCCACCGGCTCGACGGCACCCGCGAGGACTGGCTCTACCTGAGCTGCGGGAAGTTCAACGGCCTGTACGAGATGGACCAGTTGCAGTACCGACTGGAGTTCCCCACCCACCCCGGCGGGCAGTTCGTCAACGCCGTGGTGGCCGGCCCGACCTGCGACAGCGACGACGCGTACGCCCAGGAGGACGGCGCGGTGCGCGTCCCGTACGCGCTCGCCTCCGGCGACCCGGTGTGGATCCACTCCTGCGGCGCCTACGCCACCGCCTACGCCACCCGCGGCTTCAACGGCTTCCCGCCGCTGCCGTACACCTGCGTCGGCGGCGACCACCCCGAGGAGGTCCGCTGATGACCGACCCAGCGACGACCGACCCAGCGACGGCGGACACCACGATGACCGATACGGCGACGACGGACGCCCGGATCCGGCTGCTCCGCGAGGAGGACTGGCCGGAGGTGATCGCCGCCGAGGAGCGCGCCTACGCCGCCAGCGGCCTCTCCGAGGGCGGTGCGGCGCTGCGCTCCCGGCACCGCGCCTCGCCGTCGACCTGCTTCGTCCTGGAGGACGCGGACGGCTTCGCCGGCTACCTGCTCGCCCTGCCGTACCCGCTGTTCCGCTGCCCGGACCTCAGCCTGGCCTCCACCGGGGCCGCGGTGCGGCCCACCGAGAGCAACCTGCACGCCCACGACCTGGTGATCGCCGAGCGGGCGCGTGGCCGCGGCCTGGCCCCGCGGCTGCTGCGGCACCTGGAGGAGACCGGCCGGGCGGCCGGCCACCGCACCCTCTCGCTGGTCGCCGTGCGCGGCTCCGAGGTGCTGTGGGCCGGGCTGGGCTACCGCGCCCGGCCGGAGATCGGGCTGCCCGCGAGCTACGGCGCCGCGGCCGTCTACATGGCCAAGCCGTTGGACCGCGCCCCGAACCCCGCGGACCCGACTCCCGGTTCCGCACCCAGAGCCGAAGTGGGCTGATGCACATGACCTCCCCCGCGCGCGACGAGTTCCGCCGCTCCCAACTGGCCATCGGCGCACTGTTCTTCGCGCTCGGCTTCCAGTACGCGACCTGGGTGTCCCGGGTGCCCGCGCTCAAGGCCCGGCTCGACCTGGGCGAGGCCCAGATCGGCCTGCTGCTGATGACCTGCGGGATCGGCGCGGCGGTGTCGTTCCCGCTGGTGGCGGTGCTGATGCGGCGGTTCGGCTCCCGGCTGCTCTCGGTGCTGTCGGCGCTCGCCCTGGGCGTGGTCCTGCTCGCCCTGTCGGTGGTGCCGAACTACCCGGTCACCCTGCTGGTGCTGTTCTGCGACGGCGTCGCCGTCGGCTGTCTGAACGTGGCGATGAACGCCCAGGGCGCCGCCCTGGAGGCCCGCTTCGAGCGCACCACGATGTCCAGGCTGCACGCCACGTTCAGCGCCGGCTCGCTGCTGGCCGCCCTGCTGGCCTCCGGGGTCAACGCCGTCACCGGCAGCCTCGCCGTCCACTTCGGGCTGGCCGCCGCGCTGCTGGCGGTGCTGGTGCTGGCCGCCCAGCCCGGCCTGCTGGCCGAGCACCCGGACGGGGCCGAGAGCCAGGACGGGGCCGAGGGCCAGGACGGGGCCGAGGGCCAGGACGGGGCCGCCGGCCCGGCGGAGCAGGCCGGGAGGAAGTCCCGCCGCGGCTTCGCCCTGCCGGCCGCCGCCACCCTCTGGATGGGCCTGGCGATGGTCTTCGGCACCGTCACCGAGGGGGCGATGAACGACTGGTCGGCGCTCTACCTCAAGGACGTGGTGGACGCCGGGGCCGGACTCGCCCCGCTGGGCATCGCCGTCGTCTCGGTGATGATGGTCTGCGCCCGGATCTTCGCCGACGGCTGGCGCACCCGCTTCGGCGACGGCCGGATCGTCCGCACCGGCAGCCTGCTGGCCGGCCTCGGCCTCGCCCTCGCCCTGCTGACCGGCGGCGTGGTGCCCACCCTGCTCGGCTTCGCCTGCGTGGGCCTCGGCGTCGCCGCCGTCACGCCCTGCGTCTACGTCGCCGCCGCCCGCCAGGGCTCGGACGCGCTCTCCCTGGTGGCGGCCATGGGCACCACCGGCCTGCTGGCCGGCCCCGCCGTGATCGGCTTCATCGCCGGCGGCACCAGCCTGGTCTGGGGCATGGCCGCGGTCGCCGCCTCCGCCGCGGTGGTCTCGCTCTGCGCCACCCGGATCAGCTGGCCCCGGCCCGCCGCTCCCGCGCTGGAACCCCGGCTCGCCGCGCCCGAGGCCGGCTGAGCGCCCCTCAGGGCGCGCCAGGCGCGCCCCGGTCAGGCGCGCCCCGGTCAGGCGCGTCCCAGTCCTCGCCCGGCACGTCGACGCCCCCCGTCGCGGCGTGCCGGGCGAGCCGCTCCCGCCGGGCGGTGAGCCGGGCGATCTCCGCGTCCAGGGCGGCCAGCCGGGCGGCGATCACCGGGGCGAAGGTCTCCGGACCGGGGTCGGCCGTGCAGCGCCGGGGCGGGTCCTCGACGAGCAGGCCCAGCCGGTGCGGGCGACTGGCCAGGTCGTCCACCGTCAGTCCGGTGGCCAGCAGTTGGCGGATCACCCGGACCCGGGCGACCTCTTCGGGCCCGTACTCGCGCTGGCCGGAGCCGGAGCGGGTGGGCGGGGGCAGCAGCCCGCGCTGCTCGTAGAACCGCAGGGCCCTGGGGGTGGTGCCCGCCGCGGCCGCCGCGTCGCCGATCCGCATCCCGCCTCCTCGGTGTCAGAGCTCCACGTCAGAACTCCACGTCAGAGCTCCACGTCAGAGCTCCACGAGGGTCGCTCCGAAGGTGTCGCCGGTGAACACCCGGGTCAACGCCTGCGGGGCCAGATCGATGCCCGCGACCGGCGTCCGGGGGAAGACGAGGTCCCCGCTGGACAGCCAACTGCCCAGGCGCTCGCGCCACTCGGCCTCCAGGTCGGGGTGGTCGAGCAGGGTGAAGCCGCGCAGGCTCAGGCCGTGGGTGGTGACCCGGAGGCTGTCGATCACCGCGGGGGAGTCGCCGCCCCGGCGGGCCGGGTCGAGCTGCCCGGACACCGCCCCGACCAGTGCGAACCGGGCGCCGCGCCGGGCGGCGTCCACGGCGGCGGTCAGCTGTTCGCCGCCGACCAGGTCCAGCACGACGTCCAGGCCCTCCGGTGCGGCCTCGGCCAGTTGCTCGGCGAACGGGCGCCCGCCGGGCACCAGGACGGTGTCGTAGCCGAGTTCGGCGGTGAGCCGCTCCGCCTTGGCGGGCGAGCGGGTGGTGCCGATCACCCGGGCAGCGCCGAGCAGCCGGGCGATCTGCCCGGCCAGGGTGCCGACCGCGCCCGCCGCTGCCGTCACCAGGACCACGTCGCCGGGTCGGACCGGGGCGCTGCGGGTCAGCGCGCCGTAGCCGGCCGAGGCGGCGGAGACCAGCGCCGTCGGGTCCGGGAAGCCGGCCGGGACCGGGGTGAACTGCCCGGCGTCCGCGACCAGTTGGTCCCGCCAGCCGTGCAGGTGGGTGACCAGGTCGCCCGGGCGCAGCGGCCCGTCCGCCGGGGCGGCCAGCACCTCGCCGAGGGCCGGGCCGAACAGGGCGTCGCCGGGGGCGATGTGGGGGAGCGCCAGGTCCGAGCCCTGGCCGCTGATCAGGATGCGCAGGCCGGGGAAGACCAGGAAGGCCCGGTTGCGGACCAGCGCCTCGCCCGGCCCGGGGGCCGGCAGCGGTTCCTCGGTGACGGTGAAGTGCTCGGGGCCGGGCAGGCCGTCGGGTCGGGCGGTCAGCCGGACGACGCGGGCGGTGGTGGGCAGGGGCACGGCGGCGCTCCTCGCGCTGGGAGGGGGAGTGGTGCGGCGGGACCGCCGCGGGACGACCGGACGCTAACCCCTGACGCACGGGTCAGGGGCAAGCCCCGGCGCGGGAGGGGTGTCTGACGGGGCGTGGGGAGGGCGGTCTTCTAGAGTCACCTGCGGTACGACCGTATGACGGTGCGACCGAAAGCCGTACAAACCGTGCGAGCGGTACGGGCTGTGCGAGCCGTACGAGCCGCGAGCGAAGGAAGAGAGCAGCATGACCGAGCAGGCGCCCGAGCCCTACCAGCCCGTCGACGAGGACTGGCGGACCGCCGTGGCGATCGTCGCCCACCCCGACGACATGGAGTACGGCGGCGCGGCGGCCGTCGCCCGCTGGACCGCCCAGGGCAAGCAGGTGGTCTACGTGATGGTCACCAGCGGCGAGGCCGGGATCGACGCGATGGACCCCGAGCGGTGCGGCCCGCTGCGCGAGGCCGAGCAGCGCGCCTCCGCGCGGGTGGTCGGGGTGGAGACCGTCGAGTTCCTCGGCCACCCGGACGGTGTGGTCGAGTACGGGCTGCCGCTGCGCCGCGACATCGCCCGGGTGGTCCGCCGGCACCGCCCGGACATCGTGATCACCAGCAACTTCCGGGAGACCTACGGCGGCACGTTCCTCAACCAGGCCGACCACATCGCGGTCGGCCGCGCCACCCTGGACGGCGTGCGCGACGCCGGCAACCGCTGGGTGTTCCGCGAACTGCTGGACGAGGGCCACCAGCCCTGGAACGGCGTCCGGCAGATCTGGGCGGCCGCCTCGCCCGAGGCCCGGCACGCGGTGGACACCACCGACACCTTCGACCTGGGCGTCGCCTCGCTGGAGGAGCACAAGGCGTACCTGGCCGGGCTGGGCGGGGCGATGGCGGACGCCCGGGAGTTCCTGGAGGGCTTCGGCCGGGGCGCGGGCAGCCGGCTGGGGACGCGCTTCGCGGTGCCGTTCGAGGTGTTCCCGCTGGGCTAACCGCTCCCGGGCCCCTCAGCTCCCTCAGGCCCCTCGGGTCCCTCAGGTTCCTGCGCGCCGGTGCCGGTGCCGGCGTCGGCGTCCTCGCGGCGCCGGCGCCGGTAGCGCAGCACCTGCCGCAGCAGGAACACCGCGACCAGGACGCCGAGTCCGATCGCGAACCAGAGCTGGTAGCGGAGCGCCGTCCGGTACACCGCCCCGATGTTGGCCCCGGCGACGTACCCGAAGGTGCCCCAGACGGCCGTCCACAGCACCGCGCCGAGCAGGTTGAAGACGGCGAAGCGGCGCCAGGGCATCTCGGTGGTCCCGGCGATGATGCCGTTGTACTGGCGCAGCCCGTCCACGAAGCGGGCGACCGTGACGACCTTGCCGCCCTGCCGGGCGAAGAAGCCGTCGGCGCGTTCCATCCGGGCCGGGGTGAGCAGCACGTAGCGGCCCCAGCGGTGGACGAAGGCGCGCCCGCCGGTGTGGCCGATCAGGTAGCCGAGCATGTTGCCGAGGGTGGCGGCCGCCACTCCGATCAGCAGGACGGCGGCGAGGTCCAGGTGGCCGGTGCCCGCGTACACCGCGGCGAGCACCAGGACGGTCTGCCCGGGTACCGGGATGCCGCAGTTGTCCAGCAGCACGAGCAGCGCCACCGCCAGGTACCCGTAGTGGTCCAGCAGTGGCGCGAGCCCGGCGAGCGCTCCGGGCAGCGGGGTCGTGGGCGCGGACACCCCTCCTCACCACCTCGCCCGGGCCCGGCGCGAGGTGGCGGGGGAGTGGGTCAGCGTTCCGCCAGGCGGGGTTCGACGTTGCAGTCGGGGCCGGGGTAGACCAGGCCCTCGTGGCCGTCCTCGAAGCGGACCACGTACGGCGGCTCACCGTCGGTGCCGCGCACCTCGATGATCTCGCCCTTCTGGTCCACCATGCCCACGGCTCTGCTGTGGATGTGGAGCTGGTCACCTACCGCTGCGTGCATGGTCTGCTCCTCGGGTCGTGCGGGGTTTCCGCTATCCACTGTGCTGCGCGGGCGGCGGGCCCGCAACGCCTCGGGCCGACGGGAGCGATGGGAGCCGTGGGGGCGGCGGGACCCGCCGGGGCCGAGGGACGGCGGTCAGTGGGCGGGCAGTTGTTGCGCGAGGTAGCCGCGCACCAGCCGCTTGCACTCGGTGATCAGCGCCGGATCGCCCTGCGGATCCCCCCGGAAGGCCAGCTTGAGCACCGCGTCGGCCGCCTCCAGGGCGACCCGCAGGGCGAGCGTGGTGGCCGCCGGGTCGCCGGCCTCGAACAGTTCGCCGCCGAGTGCCTGCAGCCGCAGGGCGACGGCGGTGTTGTTGTCGACGCCGGAGTCCAGCAGGTGCTTCTCGTTCCGCACCCCGGAGGGCACCGCCGTACCGGCGAGCCCGAAGTCGACCTGGCCGAAACCGGGCACCGCGCGCTTCATCGCGACGAACTCCTCCACCGCGAGGTCGGTGAACCCGGCCGGGCCGACCGGTGCGGAGCCGGCCAGCCGGTCGTCCAGGCGCTGGAGGTAGTGGTCGAGGTTGCGGGTGGCGAGGGCGGCCAGCAGGTCCTCCTTGCCGGCGAAGAACTGGTACAGGGTGCCGATCGGCACCTGGGCGCGCTGGGCGACCTCCTTGGTGGTCAGGGCGGTCGCACCCACCTCGTCCAGCAGCCGGGCGCAGGCGTCCAGGATGCGGCCGTACCGCTCCTGGCTGCGCTGCTGGACCGGCCGCCGCCTGGCCGGTCCGGGGCTGTGCTGGAGACTCCGGGCGTCAACGCTCATGCCGCCAACTCTGCCGCATCCGCTGTTCCGACGGCGAATCATCGGGGCGGGGGAGCGCCGGAGTTTCCGTTGGGGTGCGAAGCGACTGGTGGCCGGAGCTGAACGGCACGGTGGCGGGAAGGTGGCCACGGGTTGGCTTTGGTCTTGTCGTGGACGCGAAGGCCGGTTCATACTCCTGGGGCGGATCACTTTGCGTGATCGACTCCTTTCGCTTCGTGGCGATCGTGGGCCCGGTAGATGGGCCCGGTCGCGATTCCGAACGCGCATCCAGCTGTCTGTGGCGACGACGGGCGACACCGCCGCCACCCGAAGTCAGGACGACCCGTGTGCCTCCATGCCCGAACCGCGTCCCGCCGTGCCCCGGCCCGCCGTACTCCGGACCGCTGTGCCGAGTTTCGCTGTGCCGAGTCCCGCTGTGGCCGGTCCCGCTGTGCGTCCCGTCGAACGGAAGGAGGGGGTCGGTACGGTGACCGTGTTCTCCACCGGGCGTGAGGCCCTCGACGTCGAGCGCCGTCGTCAGTTCCTGGAGTCCGGGTACCTGGTCCTGCCCGGGCTGCTCCCGGAAGCCCTGCGCGAACGCCTCGCCCCCGAGGTGGACCGCTGGGTGGACGAGGGCCTGCGGGCCCGCTCGATCGCCGCCTGCACCGACCCCCGCCGGCACGGGCCGCCCCCGCTGCTGGAACTGGAACTCCCCGCGCACGGCGAGCTGCTCACCCACCCACCGCTGCTGCGGGCGCTGACCGCTCTGATCGGCCGGTCCTTCGTCTTCCACCACCTGCACAGCGACCGCCAGGCCCCCGACCTCCCCGGAAAGCCGTGGCACCACGACTGCGAGCCCAACGACCGCTCCGACCCGTCACTGCTGATGGTCCACGCGCTGCACTACCTCACCGGCCTGGACGAGCGGGTCGGCAGCCTGGCCGTGCTGCCCGGCTCGCACCGCCGCACCGCGGGCAAGGGCGCCTACGCCCACCACGGCACCGGCGAACTGCCCGGCGAGGTGGTCCTCGACCGGCTGCCGCCCGGCACCACGGTGCTGCTCAACTCGGCCCTGTTCCACACCCGCAGGCCGGCGCCCGGCGGGCCGGGCCGGCCCCGGTACTTCATCGACGCCTCCTACTGCCAGGTCGGAGCACGCTGGCGCCCGGTGAAGCCGCACTGGCGGCAGATGCTCTCCCGGGCCCGCGAACTCGACCTGGCCGACGGCCAGTGGCCCGACCTGTTCGCGGAACACCACTTCACCGAGTACACCGGAACCGTCTGAACCGCCTGAGGAGCACCGTCGTGGAGATCGTCAGCGCTGTCGCCTACTCCGAGGTCCACCGGGCCTACCTGCGGGACCATCCGGTGGAACGCGCCCACGAGGCCAACACCAACCTGTACGGCGAGGAGAACCTGGAACGCGCCGACGAAGAGATCCCCGGCGGCTGGTGGCGGGTCCGGCTGACCCGGGCCGACGTTCTCGGCGTCGTCCTGCCCTGGCACCTCAGCGAGGGCGGCGCGCGCGAACTCGTCCCGCGCACCGGGCTGACCGTCGCCCGCGCGGCCGAACGCGTCCGCTCCGGCGGCGCCGACTGGGCGGCGGCCAACCCACTCTGCGCGGCGAAGCTCCGGCTGCTCCGCCGGGCGCCGTTCACCGCGCTCTACCTCGCCACCGCGCCGGTCGACCACCCCGACTACCAGGGCCTGGTGGTCCGGCACGGGCTGATCCACGTCGACGGCCTGCACCGCATGTTGGCCTGGGAACTGGCCGGGCGGCTGCGCGCGGGCACCGTGCTGGACGGGTACCTGGCGGGGGACCCGGCGGGTCTGGACCTGCCCGGTCCGTACCCTGCGGTCCATGCGCACCGCGCGGCCGACCCGACCCGTACGACCCGAACGGCCCGCGCGGTGCGGACGGGGGACGAGCCGGCGTGACCTCCGCGACCCAGCACCTCCGGGCCACCGCGCCCGACACCGGCTCGCTCACCGCCCTGCTGTCCGAGCGCGCCCGCACCCACCCCGACCGGCCCGCCGTCAGCGACGGCCGCCACAGCCTCGACCACCGCACCCTGGACGCCGCCGCCGGGCGGATCGCCGCCCGGCTGGCCGCCGGCGGCACCGGGCACGGCGACCGGGTCGCCCTGCTCGGCCCCCGGGACGCCCGGATGCTGGTGCTGCTGCACGGAGTGCTGCGCTCCGGCGCGGCCGCCGTGCTGACCGACCCGGACTGGACGGCCGCCGACCTGGCCCGGCGGCTGGCCGCCGTCGGGGTGGGGCGGGTGCTCGCCACCGAGGGCGGCGCCGCCGCTCCGGGCGCCGAGGTCGTGGACGTGCTGGCGGACGTGCCGGCGACCGGACCGGAGGACGGACCGGCGGACGAGCCGGGGTGGCAGGGTGCCCGGCCCGGCGGGGAGGACCCGGCGTACCTGTCCTTCACCTCCGGATCCGGCGGCGAGCCCAAGGCCGTGACCGTCACCCACGCCAACGCCGTCCACTACGCCCACGCCCTGGCCGCCCGGCTCGGGCTCACCGAGGCCGACGCCCCCCGGCTCGCCCATGTCACCACCCTCGCCGCCGACCTCGGCCACACCGCCTGGCTGCTCGCCCTGGCCACCGGCGGCTCGGTGCACGTGGTGCCCGACCGGGAGACCCGCGACCCCACGGCGTTCTGGGCCACGCTGCGCCGCGCCGGGGTCGACACCTTGAAGACCACCCCCTCCCACCTGGCCGCGCTGCTGGAGGGCCGCCCGACGGGCACCCCGCCGCTGCGCACCCTGCTGCTCGGCGGCGAGGCCCTGCCCCGCCCGCTCGCGGCCGCCCTGCTCGACGACGGCGTCACCGAGCGGCTGGTCAACCACTACGGGCCGACCGAGACGACCGTCGGCGCGACCTGCTTCCTGGCCACCGCCGCCCGCCAACTCCCGTACGGGGAGGCGACCGTGCCGATCGGCAGCGGGATCGGCGAGGTGCTGCTCACGCTGGTGGACGGCGCGGGACGGCCGGTGGCCGACGGTGCGGTGGGGGAGCTGCTGATCGGCGGGCGGGGCGTCAGCGCCGGGTACTTCGGACGGCCCGAGGAGACCGCCCGGGGCTTCGTCCGGCGGGACGGCCGCCGGACCTACCGGACCGGCGACCTGTGCCGCCGACGGGCCGACGGCGACCTGGTGTTCCTCGGCCGGGTGGACCGGCAGGTGAAGGTCCGGGGGTACCGGGTCGACCTCGCCGAGGTCGAGCGGGCGATGGACGGCTACCCGGGCGTGGCGGGCTCTGCGGCGCTGCTGCGGGAGACCTCCACCGGGAACCAACTGATCGGCGTGGTCCGGCTGTTGGATCCCTCCGTCGACCTCTCGGGGCTGGTCGACCGGCTGCGCTCCCGGCTGCCCGGCTACTCCGTGCCGCGGCCGGTCCTGGTGCTGCCCGACTTCCCGTTCGGACCGAACGGCAAGCTGGACCGGGCCCGGCTGGCCGAGCTGGTGGACCGGCTGGTCGAGGCCCGGGCCGATTCGGCCGACGGAGTGGATTCGGCGGATTCGGCGGACTCGGAAGGTATGGCAGGCGGGGCGAGTTCGGCGGATGCGGCCGGGGACGGCCTGGCCGGGGAGATCGCCCGGTTCTGGGCCGGCGCGCTCGGCCTCCCCCGGATCGGAGCGCGGGCCGACGTGATCGGCCTCGGCGGGGACTCCATCCTCGCCATGCGCACCATCGCCCTGCTGCGGCGCTCCGGGCTGAGGGTCAGCCACGAGGACTTCTACCGGTACCCGACGGCGGCCGGGCTGGCCTCGGCGGCCGTTCCCGTCGGCGCCTCCGCACCGGCGCCGCGCCACCCGGGTGGCGGCCAACTCGCGCCCGCCCAGCGCTGGTTGTACCGGCAGGTGTCGGTGGACGACCTGCGGCACTGGAACCAGTCCGTCCTGCTGCGCTGCCGCGCCGCCGTCGACCCGGCCGTGCTCTCGGCGGCACTCGCGGCCGTCCTGGAAGGCCACCCGGCGCTGCGCCGGCCCGTCGGCCCGGACGGTCCCGGCGAACCGCTCGCCGTCGCGGACCTCGACCCGCTCTCCCACTCCCGCATCCCGCGCGCCACGCGGGCGATCGCCGACACCGTCGCCGGGGTCTGCACCGAACTCCACCGCAGCCTCGACCCCTTGGCCGGCCGGCTGCTGCGCGCCCACCTGTTCACCGGCCCGCCCGGAACCGACCAGCGGCTGGCGCTGATCGCCCACCACCTGGTGGTCGACGGGCTGTCCTGGCGGATCCTGCTGGACGACCTCGCCCGGGCCTACCGGGCGGTGCTGGACGGCGAGCCGGCCGGGCTGCCGCCGACGGCCGACTTCTACCGGTGGGCGGCCGCTGCCTCGCCGGCCGTCGCCCCGCCCGCCGCCGCCCTGCCCACGGCGCCGGTGCGGGCCGACGCCGATGCCGGTCCGCCCGTCCGACCGGCCGCGCTCAGCTGGGCGTTGGACGCCGAGGCCACCGCCCGGCTGGTCGCCCGGCACGGCGGTGGCGCCGGGCTGGAGGCCGTCCTGCTGGACGCCTTCGCCGATGCCGTTGCCCGTGCCGAGGTCGCCACCCGTGCCGAGGCCGTCGCCCGCCCCGACGCCGCCGCCCCTGCCGAGGCCGCCGGCGGTCGGCGCGGCGGGCCCCGGCTCGCCGTGGAGGTCGAGACCCACGGCCGGGACGCGGTCGGCGACCCGGGTGAATTCCTGGACACCGTAGGCTGGTTCACCGCCGTCAAGCACGTCGAGCTGGCCCCCGCGAGCGGCGCCGGACCGGCCGAGACGGCCCGCCGGCTGCGCGAGGCGCCCGTCCGGCCGATGGACGCCCCCGGTGCGCGGCCGGACCTCGGGTTCAACTTCCTCGGCACCTTCCGGCTGCCCGAGGAACCCGCGCTGGACTGGACCGTCGCCGACGAACAGGCCGGTACGGCCCGCTGCCCTGGCGGCGACCCGCTGTACCGGCTGCGGCTCACCGCCCGGGTGGTGGAGCGGCGCCTGGTCGCCGACCTGGTGTACGGATGGCCGACGGTGGGGCACCCGGCCGCCCGGCGGGTCCTCGACCACTTCGCCACGGTGCTCGGCGGGCCCACCGCGGACGAGCCCGTTCGCTCGCCGCTGTCCACCTCCGGGCAACTGCTGCACGCCGGGGTGGCGCCCACCGCCCGGGCGACCGTCCGCGAGCCCGCCCGGGTGCTGCTCACCGGCGCCACCGGCTACCTCGGGCGGCACCTGCTGGACGCCTTCCGGCGGCGCGGCGCCGTGGTCACCTGCCTGGTGCGGGCCGCCGACGACGCCGGAGCCGTCCGGCGGCTGGCCGGCGGGCGGGCCGCCCACGTCGTCGCCGGGGACCTCGAACGGGACGGTCTGGGCCTGTCCCCGGCCGGGCTGGAACGGGCCCGGCAGGCCCGGATCGTGGTGCACGCGGCGGCGGACGTCCGGCTGGTCGCGGCGCCCGAGGAGCTGGAGCGGGCCAACCACGCGGCGGTGCGCCGACTGCTGGGCTGGGTCGGCGAGCACACCCCGCAGGCCCGGTTCCACCACGTCTCCACGCTGACCGTGTCCGGCGGCGTGGACGGCCCGCCGCGCCGGTTCGGCGAGGCGGACCTGTGGATCGGCCAGCGCTTCCGCACCCCGTACGAGCGCAGCAAGTACCGGGCCGAGCAGGCCGTCCGGGCCTGGGCGGCCGGCGGGCACCCCGCCTACCTGTACCGCAGCGGCCACATCGCCGCGCACAGCCGGACCGGCGCCTTCCAGGCCAACCCCGGCGACAATCGGGTCTACCAGCTGGTGCGCGGCTACCTGCTGGCCGGTGCCGCCCCCAGCCGACCGGACACGGCCTTCGCGTTCTCGTACGTGGACACGGTGGCCGCCGGGATCGCCGCGATCGCCCTCGACCCGTACGCGGCGCCCGGCGCGTACCACGTCGAGAACCCGTACCCGACGCCGCACGACGAACTGGTGGGCTGGCTCGCCGCGCACGGCCGCCCCGTCCGGCTCACCGACGAGGCGGGCTTCGCGGCCGCCATCGCCCGGGCCGAGCGGCGGCACCCGACGGCCGCCCGGCTGGCCGCCGCCTGGGCCCAGCAGGAGGAACGCAACGTCCGGGTGGACTGCGGGTACACCACCGCCGTGCTGGACCGGCTGGGCGTCCGCTTCGCCGCGGCGACCGCGCAGTGGTGGGCGGCCGCGCAGACCTGGGCCGCCGAGGCGGGCCACCTGCCGCCACCCCGCTGAACCGTTCCGCCCGACCGGTCCCGTTCCGCTCGGTCCCGTCCCGCTCGACCTCAAACCCGCCCGCTCCGACCCGCCCGCTCCGACCCGACCGCCCTCCGACCCCGCCCGCTCCGACCCGCCCCGAGAGAAGGCAGACTCCGTTGTCCCAGCTCTCCCCCGTGCTCAAGCAGGCCACCCCCGTCGTCGCCGTCCGCGGCGAAGGCCTCCACCTCTACGACGCCGCCGGCCGCCGCTACCTCGACTTCACCTCCGGCGTCGGCGTGACCAGCACCGGCCACTGCCACCCGAGGGTAGTCGAGGCCGTCCGCGAACAGGCCGGCCGGCTGCTGCACGGCCAGTACACCACCGTCCTGCACGACCAACTGCTCACCCTCACCGACCGGTTGGGCGACGTGCTGCCGCCCGGCCTGGACTCGCTCTGCTACGCCACCGCGGGGACGGAGGCGGTGGAGACGGCGCTGCGGCTGACCCGGCACGCCACCGGGCGGCAGAACGTGATCGTCTTCGAGGGCTCCTTCCACGGCCGCACCATGGGCGCCGCCTCGCTCACCACCGCCGGGACCCGCTTCCGGGCGGGCATCGGCCCGCTGCCGCCCGGGGTCGCGGTCGCGCCCTTCCCGGCCGCCTTCCGGCTCGGACTGTCCGAGGAGGAGGCGGTGGCACACGCCCTACGTGGGCTGGACGAGGTGCTGGCCACCGTCTCCGCGCCTGCCGAGACCGCCGCCCTGTTCGTAGAACCGGTGCTCGGCGAGGGCGGCTACGTCCCCGCCCCGGCCGGCTTCCTGGCCGGGCTGCGCGAACGCGCCGACCGGCACGGCCTGCTGCTGGTGCTGGACGAGGTGCAGACCGGCTTCGGCCGCACCGGCCGGTTCTGGGCCCACCAGTACGAGGCGGGGGTGCGGCCCGACGTACTGATCACCGCCAAGGGCCTGGCCAGCGGCTTCCCGCTGTCCGCCGTCGCCGCGCCGACCGAGCTGATGCGCCGCGCCTGGCCGGGCTCCCAGGGCGGCACCTACGGCGGGAACCCGGTGGCCTGCGCCGCCGCCCTGGCCACCCTGGACGTGCTGCGCGAGGAACGGCTGGTGGAGAACGCGGCCGAGCAGGGCGAGCGGCTGCTGGACGGCCTGCGGACGGTCGCCGCCGGGGTGCCGGGCATCGGCGACGTCCGGGGCCGCGGGCTGATGGCGGCCAGCGAGTTCTGCCGCCCGGACGGCTCGCCGGACCCGGAGACGGCCCGGCGGGTTCAGCAGGCGGCGGCCGAGCTCGGACTGCTGCTCCTGCTCTGCGGGATCCACCTCAACGTGGTCCGGATGATCCCCGCGCTGGTCGTCACGGCCGCGCAGGTCGACGAGGCACTGGCGCTCTGGTCCAAGGCCGTCGCGGCCGGGACGGGGCAGGAGGAGGCGCTGTGAACGAGCACACCGTGACCGAGATCGGCTGGAGCAGCCTGGAGTTGGAGGCCCGGCGGCAGCTCTGGTCGCTGCCGCTGAGCGACGGCGAGCGGCAACTGCTGTGGGCCGACGCCCGGGCCCGGCGCTGGGGCGCGGCCGGGCCGGTGCGCGAGCGGCTGCGGTCCTTCGTCGGGGCGGCCGTCGACTCGGTCGGGCTCACCCACGTCGCCAACCTGGTCGACCCGGACCGGCCGGAGCGGGAGATCACCGAGGTGCTGTCCTTCCTGCTGCGGGACTACGGCCGGATCGTCCCGCAGAACGGTCGCGGCGACCTCACCTCGGTGCTGCGCGACCACGACGGGGACGGCAACACCGAACTCGGCTTCCACTGCGACACCTGCGACCTGCTCGTCCTGCTCTGCCTCCAACCCGCCCACCACGGCGGAGGGTTGACCAAGCTGGCGAGCGCCCGGCACGTCCACGACCTGATCGGCCGGGAGCGGCCGGACGCCCTGGCCACGCTCGGCCAGGACTGGACCTTCGACCGGACCGGCCGGGCCGGCCCGCAGCTGGTGGTCACCCCGATCCTGTACCCGAGGAAGGACGGCACGATCGGCTGCTACTACCAGACCCGCACCGTGCGCTCCTCACCCGACCGCGGCGGGCCGGAATTGACGGACCGTCAATGGGAGGCGCTCGGCGTGCTGGACGAGGTGCTGTACCGTCCGGAGATCTCCTTCGGCCTGCCGATGGCCGCCGGAGACCTGCTGATCATCCGCAACAGCCGTGTCCTGCACGGACGTTCGGCGTACCTCGACGAACCCGGCCGGCACGCCCGGCGGATGCTGCGGATCTGGCTCAACGAGGGGGAGACATGGGCGCCGTGAACCGACCGGACGGGAAGGTCGCCCTGGTCACCGGCGGCGGCAGCGGGCTCGGCCGGGCCTCCGCGCTGGCCCTGGTCGACGCCGGCTGGACGGTGGTGGTCGCGGGCCGCCGCAAGGACGCGCTGGAGGAGACCGCCGCACTCGCCGCCGCGATCGCCGTCGACTCCGGAGCCGTGGACACCGGAGCCGTGGACTCCGGAGCTGTCGACACCGGCGTCGTCGACCCGGAACGGGTGCTGGCGGTGCCCACCGACATCCGCAACCCCGAGGAGGTGGCCCGGCTGTTCGACGCCGTCCGCGACCGCTACGGCCGGCTCGACCTGCTCTTCAACAACGCGGGCGCCGCCGCCCCGCGCCGGCCCATCACCGAGACGTCCTTCCACGACTGGAACCGCGTCCTGGACACCATCGTCACCGGCAGCTTCCTGTGCGCCCGGGAGGCCTTCCGGCTGATGAGCACCCAGCACCCGCAGGGCGGCCGGATCATCAACAACGGCGCGCCCTCCGCGCACGTGCCGCGTCCCAACTCCCATGCCTACACGGCCGCCAAGCACGCCGTCCTCGGCCTCACCAAGGTGCTCGCCCTGGACGGCCGGCCGTACGGCATCACCTGCGGGCAGATCGACGTCGGCAACGTCAGCCCGCCGGACGGCGCCCCGCAGCCCGCCGCGGCCCAGGCCGACGGGACGTCGGCGGTGGAGGCGACCATCCCGGTCGAGCGCTTCACCGACGCCCTGCTGCTGATGGCCGCGCAGCCGCCGGACACCACCATCCAGTCCCTGGTGGTGCTGCCGGCCACCATGCCGTTCGTCGGGAGGGGTTGAGCCGTGCTGGTCAGCGCCCGTTCCTTCGCCGAGTACCGCGCGATGTTCGCGCTCACCGACCGCGACCTCGACCAGCGCGTCCTGGACTGCCCGGCCGGGGCGGCGAGCTTCGTCGCCGAGGCCGGGCGGCGCGGGATCGACGCGGTCGCCGTCGACCGCGAATACGCCGTGCACCGGGAGGAGTTGGGCCTGCTGGTGGAGCGGGAGACCGGCTTCAAGCGGGACCTGCTGGTCCAGGAGACGGCGGGCTTCACCCCGTCCTGGTACGCCGACACGGACGACCTGGTCCGGCAGTGGACCGCCAACTCCCGACTGTTCCGGGCCGACATCGCCGCCCGCCCGGAGCGCTACGTCGCCGGGGCGCTGCCCGGACTCCCCTTCCCGGACGCCTCCTTCGACCTGGTGCTCAGCTCGCACCTGGTCTTCTCCTACGGCAACCGGCTGGGCGAGGAGTTCCACCGGGCCGCGCTGCTAGAGCTGGCCCGGGTCGCACGGCGGGAGGTCCGGCTGTTCCCCCTGATGGTGTACGACACCGGCGAGCGGTACCACGGCCTGGACCGGCTGCGCGGGGAACTGGCCGGGGCCGGGATCGGCAGCCGGGTGGAGCGGGTGGCGTACGAGTTCCAGCCGGGGGACGGCGGGATGCTGGTGCTCTCCTGCGCCGGGTACCGCCCGCCGCCCGCCGCGGCGCCCCGGACCACCGCCGTCGACCCGGTGCGGTGGCGGCACCGGGAGGCCGCCTTGCCGCCCGCTTGTGGGTGACGCCCCGACGGTAGGGGGCCGTGCCTGGGCCGTCGTGGGCCGTACGAGTTCGCTCGGAGCGGACGCCGGCGGGGAACGCGGGCGCAACGGGCCGCGTTCGTGGACGGTATGAACACGCATCAGCATCACAGCCACCAGCAGCACCAGCAGCACCAGCACCACGCCGGTCACGGCGACCACCACGACCACCACGAGCACCACGAGAGCCACGGCCACGGCGACCACCACGCCGGTCACGGCGCTCCGCAGGGGCTGACGGCCTCCGACCAGGGCTACACCCTGATACCGGGGACCGTCGGCCCCGAGGGCGAGTTCACCTTCCGGATCACCGGGCCGGACGGCGAGGCCGTCACCGCGTACGAGCCCCAGCACGAGGCCCTGCTGCACCTGATCGTGGTCCGCCGCGACCTCTCCGGCTACCGGCACGTCCACCCCACGCTGGACGCGGACGGCACCTGGCGGGTGGCCAACCCCTTCGACGGCCCCGCCGCCTACCACGCATACGCCGACTTCAAGGCCGTCGGCGCCGCCCCGCTCACCCTCGGCGTGGACCTCACCCTCCCCGGCGAGAGCGCCGGGCACCCGCTGCCGGAGGCCTCGGCCACCGCCACGGTCGACGGCTACACCGTCACCCTGGCCGGGCAGTTGACGGCGGGCGCCGGCGCGCCGCTCACCTTCACCGTGACCCGCGACGGCGCCCCCGTCGCCGACCTCCAGCCCTACCTGGCCGCCTACGGCCACCTGGTCGCCCTGCGCGCCGCCGACCTCGCCTACCTGCACGTCCACCCGAACGGCGAGCCCGGCGACGGGGTCACCGCGCCCGGCCCGGAGATCACCTTCCACGCGGTGGCGCCGACGGCCGGCCCGTACCGGCTCTACCTCGACTTCAAGCACGGGGACGCCGTCCACACCGCCGAGTTCACGGCCGTGGCCGGCTCCTGATCACCGGGGGCCTGTCCATCCCGGTCGGGCCCGCGCGGCTGATCGGCCGCCTGGAGGACCGGCGTCCGTTCCGCTGAGCAGCTGCTCCGCCGCTCGACCGAGCCGGGCCGCGCCCGTTCGAACCGCGCCCGTCCGATCCTCGGGACGGCGTGGCCGGTCCGCCCGCCGCTCTGCCAGCATGGCGCGATGGACAACACGCGTCGGCTGGTCAGTTCGGGTTCGCCGTTGGAACCGCGCATCGGGTTCTCCCGGGCGGTCCGCAAGGGTCCCTACGTCGCGGTGGCGGGCACCGCGCCGATCGGTGCGGACGGCGGGACGGTCGGGCCCGGGGACGTCCACGCCCAGACCGTCCGGTGCCTGGACATCGCCGAGGCCGCGCTGGCGGAGGCGGGCGCCTCGCTGACGGACGTGGTGCGGACCAGGATCATGCTCACCGACGTGACGGCCTGGGAGGAGGCCGCCCGGGCGCACGGGGAACGCTTCGGGGCGATCCGCCCGGTCACCACCTTCGTCGAGGTCTCCCGCTTCATCGACCCGGACTGGCTGGTCGAGGTGGAGGTCGACGCCGTCCTCGGCTGACCGGGCCCGGGCGCCGGTCACCGATCTCCGCGCGACGCCCTTCGGGCCGCTCCACTACGGTGCGGCCATGGTGAACTTCGTACTGGTCGCCGGCGCGACCCCGCACCCGGGCGCCACCGTCACCGAGCCCGCCACCCTGACCGGCCCCCTCGCCACCCTGCCCACGACGTACGTCAGGTGCCTCCTCGCGGGCGAGGAACCCGACGAGGACGTGGCCGAGCTGCTCGCCGCCCCGCACTGGCAGCTGGCCGAACTGGCCACCGGCCACTGGCCGATGTTCTCCCGCCCGACCGACCTGGCCCACCTGCTCCTCACCGCCGCAGCGCAGTGACACCCGGCGCCGTCGCCCCCCGCGCGGGTGGGACGGGGGCGACGGCGGAGGCCACGGAGGGGGGCGGAGGCGGGGCGGGTCAGGGGGTGTAGCTGACCCAGCCTTTGGTGACGGTGGTGTTCGGCGGGCAGTACACCTGGACGTTCAGAAAGGTCGTGTGCGGGCCGTCGCTCCGGAACGAGCCGTCCGAACAGTTGACGTTCACCCACCACTTGGTGGTGCCCCAGGCGGAGCAGGAAATCCCGTAGTACCACTGGCCGTTGAGGAAGGCGATGGTCGGGGTGCTGCAGTTGATGCCCTCGACCCGGGCCGGTGCGGCCGAGCGGGCCTGGGCGGCCGGCGCCGCGACGACGCCGATGGCCGCGAGCCCGGCCAGCAGGCAGGCGGCGGTTCCGAGTCTCCTGCTCCTGGTGTTCCTGCGCACGATGGTTCCGTCCTCGTCGTCGGTCGTGCCGAGCGCCGCTGCGACCCGCGGCCGGGACGTGCTCCGGCGAATCGTAGGGATCGTAGGGAGGGACGGCGCAGCTCCGCACATGACGTCCGCACATGACGGGGGAAAAGTCGCCACCGCGGCCGCACCCTGCCGCGTCCCCCGCGCCGCGTGGCAGGGCTCACCACCCGAGGCGCGCCGTACCCCACCGCCCCCGCGATCCGGACCCCGCCGGCCGCCCTTCGACCGGAACCCGCCCTCCCCGGTGCGGCAGCCCGCCCGGTGGGCGTCCGACGGCGGTGCGCTCAGCGGGTGCCGGTGATGAAGACGTCGAGGGCCTGGGTCACGATGTCGATCGGGTTCGCGAACGCCCTGCTCTGATCGGAGGCGCCGGCGAAGTGCAGGCCGACCGGGTTGCGGTTGTCGTCATCGGTCCAGACGATCGCTCCGGAATCCCCGAGCGCGGCGAACGGCCCGAGGTTTCCGGTGATCGCGATGGAGCCGGAGAAGAAGGCGGAGTTCCCGCCCGGGTAGTCGGCCCAGTGCGAGGCGCCCACCTCCTGGACGGTTCCCGCGGTCACCTCCGTCGTCCGCCCGCTCTTGCCGACCGCCAGGCCGACCGTCGCGGCCGCGGTCGTGGAGCTGATCGCCAGTTCGAACGTCCCGCCGGGCCCCCGGGCCAGGACGTTGGGGCTGACCTTGGCTGGGTCCGCCCATGCCGTCGCGCAGTCCACGATGTTGACGGGCCCGCCGAAGGCCACCGGGACGAAGCGCTCCAGGACGGCTATGAGGTCGTCGGGGCAGACTCCGAAGTCACCGGTGGCGGGCTGGTCGACGCAGTCCCCGAGCCGGCCCAGGTTGCTGTTCGCGAGGATGTGGTTGCAGCTGAGGATGAGCGTCCGCTGGTCGCGTGGGGAGGAGCGGCCGGTGGTCAGGCAGCCCAGCGTGCCGAAGCCGAGGCCGAGGGCGTTGGGGTTGCCGAGAACGGACGCGCCGCCTGGCGCCGGCCGCTGCCGCAGCTCGAAGGTCTGCGCCTCGATCGGCCCGGTCACGACCGGGACCACGACCACCCCGGAGGACGCGGCGGCTCCGACGCCCATGCGGTCGACGAGCACCGCCCTGACGTCCTCGGCCGTCCTCGGCCGGGTCAGGTAGACCGTCAGCGTCGGCCGCCCCGGCTCCACGGCACCGCCGGCCGGACCGCGCTCGGACGGTGCGGACCTGCCGATGCCGATCCCCTGGATGTTGGTCAGCTCGGTGATGTCGGTCAGTTCGGTGACGTCGTCCGCGGACCGGACGCGGCTGCGCTCGTCACCCTGCCCGCTCAGGACTCCCTCGATCGCGGCCCGCGCCTCCAGCAGCTCCGGCGGGAGCTCGGCGGGGTCGAAGCCGGGGACCTCGGGCAGGCCGTCGGGCGGTCGGAGTTCCACGCCCTCGCCGGACCGTGCGAAGTCCTCGGGCGGTGGCTGAACGGGCCTTGACATGGGAGGAACTCCTCACGGATGTGCACCGAAGGCGAGCAGTTCCCGCGCCGAGAGCCCGGAAGCCCGCGCAGTACGGTCCATCCCCCGGAACCGGAACCAGAATCTCCAGGTCGCCGGGCCTCGGGTCTCCGGAGATCCAGGCAGCCGGATGGCCGTCATCACTACGACCATGCTCCCATTCCGGCAACTCGTCCGCCTTCGCACGGGCGTGGTCTCCGACGGCATCGGTACGGGCCGAGGCGCGTCGGCGGCCACTGGTACACGGCTGATACACGACTGCGCGCCGGTGGAAGTCCCGCTCCGACCGGGCGGAAGCGCTGGTCGCGGAGGCTGTGGGCACACCCGGTGGCCGTCGGTGGCACCGGGGTCCGTGTCCCTCTGCTCCGGGAGGCAGCCGTCGTGTCCGTCGTCGCGAAGTCCGTTGCGAAAGTTGCCGAACCCGCAAGCCGAGACTGCCGTACCGCGTCCGGCCGGGGCCGGGGCCGGGTGCCCCGCCGCGGGGTGCTGTGGGCGCTGGCCGGGGTGCTGGTCGCGGGGGCCGGCGGGGGCGCGCTGGCCGCCCTGCCCGACGGCGGCCCGGGTGCGGGCCCCGGCGCGGGCGGGGACGCCAGGGCGGACGGGGCACTGGTGCTCCCCGCGCCCGAGGCCGTCGCCGACCTCGACCTCCCGTGGCCGACGGACGGGCAGTCGGCCGTCGCCGTGGCGAAGGCCGGCGTCCTCGGGGTCAAGGGGCCGCAGCAACAGCCGGTGCCGATCGCGAGCGTCACCAAGGTGATGACGGCGTACGTCGTCCTCCGGGACCACCCGCTCAGGGACGGCGAGGACGGGCCGACGATCACGGTCGACGCGCAGGCCGCGGCCGAGTCGGCCTCGGCGAGCGAGTCCACGGCTCCCGTCACCGAGGGGCAGCGGCTCACCCAGCGCAAGCTGCTGGAGGTGATGCTGCTCCCCTCCGCCAACAACGTAGCCCGGCTGCTGGCCCGTTGGGACGCGGGCAGCCAGGAGGCGTTCGTGGCCCGGATGAACGCGGAGGCGGCCAGGCTGGGGATGACCAGCACGACCTACACCGGGGCCAGCGGCTTCGAGGCCACGACCGTGTCCACCGCCGCCGACCAGCTCAAGCTGGCCCGCGAGGCGATGAAGGAGCCGGCGCTGCGGGCCACGGTGGCGCTGCGCAGCACCACGCTCCCGGGGCGGGCCGAACCACTGCGGAACACCAACACCCTGCTCGACCGCCCCGGGGTGGTCGGCTTGAAGACCGGGTCGAGCACGCCGGCGGGCGGCAACCTGATGTGGGCCCTGGAGGTCCCGGACGGCAAGGGCGGCTCGGGCCGCCGGCTCGTCTACGGCGTGGTGCTCGGCCAGCGCGCGGGGACCACGCCCACCGAGGGCCTGCGGGCGGCGCTGGAGAACAGCGGTCGGCTCGTCGACGCCCTGCGGCAGAAGCTGCCGGGCGCCCTGGCGGCGCTCGACGGCGGTCAGCGGGAGTGGGCGTGAGCGCGGGCGCGAGCGCCGGGGCGGCTCCGGTGGTGCCGCTGGCGGCGCCTCCGGCGGTGGCCGGGGCGGTGGTCGGGGAGACGGGCCGGGAGACGGTGGCCGACGCGCCCGGGCCCGGCCGTCGCCGTCCGGCCCGTCGTCCGGTCCGCCGCTGTCCGGCCCGCCGTGCGGCGCGGCCGCGGCGCCCGCGTGGGCGGCTGATCGTGGTGGCCGCCGTGCTCTGCGCCGCCCTGATGGCCCTGAACTCCCAACTCCCCAATGGCGTCGGCAATCTCGGCAGCCTGTGGCAGACGGTGCTGCCCTGGTCGGGCCTGGGCGTCGCGGTGCTGCTGCTCCTGGCGGCGGTCCGGCGGTCCGCCCTGGCGGCGGCCGCCGTGCTCGTCCCCGCCCTCGTCTGGACCGTGCTCTTCGCTCCCGCCCTCGTCGACAAGCGCGCCGGCGGCGGGGACCTCACGGTGGTCAGCCACAACGTCAACGAGGAGAACCCCGACCCGCGCCGGACGGCCCGCGCGCTGGCCGCCTCGGGCGCCGACGTCCTGGCGGTGGAGGAGCTGGCGAGCCGGGCGCAGGAGACCTACCGGCACGAACTGGCCGCCGCCTACCCCTATGCCGAGGTGCGGGGCGGTGTCGGGCTGTGGAGCAAGTACCCGCTCCAGGCGGTGGAGCCGGTGGAGATCATGCCCTGGACCAGGGCCCTGCGCGCCACCGTGCAGACCCCGAAGGGGCCGGTGGCCGTCTACGCGGCGCACCTCGCCTCGGTCCGGGTGCACCCGGCCACCGGCTTCACCACGGCCCGCCGCAACGAGGCGGCCGCCAAGCTGGCCGAGGCCGTACGGGCCGAACGGCTCCCGCGGATCGTCGTCCTGGGGGACTTCAACGGCTCGGTCGACGACTCGGCGCTGGACGCGCTCACCGGGCCGCTGCGGTCGGCGCAGCGGGAGGCCGGTGCCGGCTTCGGCTTCACCTGGCCGGCGTCGTTCCCGGTGGTCCGGATCGACCAGATCCTGGTGAAGGGCATCACCCCGCGCTCGGCGTGGACCCTGCCCGACACCGGCAGCGACCACCTGCCGGTCGCCGCGACCCTGCGGCTGTGACCGGCCGCCGCCCGCCCCCTGGGCACCGCCCGGGCGTGCCCCCACCTGCCGCTCCGGGGATCCTCGGTGCCGCGCCCCGTCCGGCTACGATCGGTCACCAGTGAGCTCGAACGAGCACGAATCCCCAGGCCAAGACACGGGAGAACTCTTGTCCGGAACCCGCGTACCCGACCCGGTCAGCGTGCTGGTCGTCGAAGACGACGCGGTCATCCGCCGCTCGGTCCAGCTGGCCCTGGAGCGCTACGGGTACCAGGTCGAGGTCACCGGGGACGGGCTCGACGGCCTGGAGGCCTTCCGGGCCGGGGCGCACGACGTGCTGATCCTGGACGTGATGCTGCCCGGCCTCGACGGCATCGGCCTGTGCCGGCGGATCCGAGAGGAGGGCCTCACCCCGATCCTGATGATGTCCGCCCGCGGCGACGCCCTCGACGTCGTGGCCGGGCTGGAGGCCGGCGCCGACGACTACGTGGTCAAGCCCGTGGACATCCCCGTCCTGGTCGCCCGCATCCGCTCCCTGCTGCGCCGCGCCACCTTCCACCGGGACCCGGCCGGGGAACGCACCCAGGAGCCCGCGCCCGGGCCCGGGCAGGGGCCCGCGCCGGAGCGCCCGCAGGACACCCGGACCGAGCCGGACCTCCTGGCCTTCGGCGACCTGACCATCGACCTGCGCGGCCTGGACGTCCGGCTGGACGGTCGGGCCGTCCCCCTCACGCCCACCGAACTGCGCCTGCTGCTGGCCTTCGCCGAGAACCCCGGCACGGTCCTGGACCGCCGCCGCCTGCTGCGCGACGTCTGGGACTACGGCTGGGAGGGCGACACCCGGGTCGTCGACCTCTGCGTGGTGCGGCTGCGCAAGAAGATCGGCGCCGACCGCATCGAGACCGTCCGGGGCTTCGGCTACAAGCTCGTCCGGGGCTGACCGGATGACCGAGCGAACCCCCGACCCGGGAACCCGCGACCCGCGCCGCCGCCCCGACCCGTGCCGCCGCCGTGACCCGTGGCGCCTCAACCCGCGCTCCCTGCGCTGGAAGATCGCCGCGCTGGTCGCGCTCGCCTGCTGCACGGTCGCCGCGACGATCGGCCTGCTCGTCCACCGGGCGACCGCGGAGCGCGGCGACCGGACCGGACGCGACCGCGCGATCGCCCAACTGAGCTCCGCCGAGAAGGAGTTCGCCCGCACCGGCCGCCGCCCGGACCCCGCCGACCTCCAGCCCCCGGCCAACCTGCCCGCTCCGCTGGCGCACGCCGTCGCGAACCTGCGGACACCGGGGGAGTACGCCCTCTGGTACGACGTCAAAGCGCCCAACTGGTACTGGATGTGGGCGGCCGTGCCCGTCGGCGACAACCAGGTGCTCACCGTCCGCACCGACATGAGCGCCGAGGTGCGCAACCTCCAGCTGCTGGACCGCAACATGGTCAAGGCCGCCCTCGTCGCCCTGGCCGTGATCGTGCCCGTCACCGCGCTCGCGGCCGAGCAGATGAACCGGCGGCTGCGCCACGGCTCCCGGACCGCCCGCCGGATCGCCGACGGCGACCTCGACGCCCGGATCGGCCGCCGGGGCCGCGCCCGCGACGAGATCACCGAGATGTCGGCGGCCGTCGACGAGATGGCCGAGACCCTGCAAGGGCGGCTGGCCGCGGAGAAGCGCTTCACCGCCGACGTCGCCCACGAACTGCGCACCCCGCTGATGGGCCTGGTCACGGCCGCCGGACTGCTGCCCGAGGACGACGAGGCGGCCGACCTGGTCCGCACCCAGGTCCGCACCCTGCGCGGACTGGTCGAGGACCTGCTGGAGGTCTCCCGGCTCGACGCCGGGGCCGAGCGGGCCAGGCTCGACGAGGTGCCCCTCGGCGACCTCGTCGCCCACGCGATCGAGCAGGCGGGAGGCGACACCCGGCTCGGGCTGTCAGCCCCCGCCGTGGTCCGCACCGACCCGCGCCGGGTGGAACGCATCGTCACCAACCTGGTGGCCAACGCCCACCGGCACGGCGCCTGGCCCGTCGAGGTCACCGTCGCGGGCAGCTGCATCACGGTGCGCGACCACGGCCCTGGCTTCCCGGCCGACCTCCTCGCCCACGGGCCGCAGCGCTTCCGTACGGGCGCCGCCGAACGCGGCCAGGGCCACGGCCTCGGCCTCACCATCGCCGCCGGCCAGGCCGCGGTCCTCGACGCCCGGCTGACCTTCGCCAACGCCCCGGACGGCGGAGCCCTCGCCACCCTCGACCTCGCCCGCCCGGACGCTGCAGAACGCCCGGACAACAGCTGAGGGCGTCATCCGGTAGGCGGCGACGCAGGGTGAGGCCGGTGAGGCGGCCGGCGTCCTCCTGGCGTTCGCCGCCCCACTGCTCCCGGGCCAATTCGAGTACGGCCAGCACGCCGTTCGCCGTAGTAGACCTCGATGTCGGCGAGTGTGGAACCCGCGAAGCGGGGCAGCCGCCTGGTGCCGCCTCCGCCCGGAGGAGGCGCCAGGGAGAGGAGCAGTCATGAACACCCCCGACACAAACACCCCCGACACGAACACCACCCACGGGGACACCACGGCCCGGGGAGACGAGCAGGCACGGGAGCGGTCCGCGGAGACCCGGGAGATCGTGGCGCCCACGCCGGCGGACGTCCGAGCCAAGGGCGAGGACCCGGAAGACGACGACGAGCCGCACGCGCCGGCGGCCGACACGCGGGCCCCGTGACGGACGGGCACGCCGGGCCGGGCACGCCGGCGGTGAAGTCGAGTCCTGTTCGGGCCGGCCGCATGTTCCGCATGTTCCGCAGGTCGGCCGCACATCGCCCACGTCCGCATTCGCCCGTGCCCGTATTCGTGCGTTCCACCTCAGAGGAATACGTGAATCTTGTTTCGTGTCTCGCCTATCGCCTCGGCCTATCCTGAGAAGGTGGAAGAACAACCGGCGCCCGGGCACCAGTGGACGTTCCTGACCAACCATGCGCGGGTCCTGGTGCAGATCGCGCGGGACCCGGGCATCAGGGTGCGGGACATCGCAGCCCGCTGCCTGCTGACGGAGCGGGCGGTCCAACGGATCATCGCCGACCTCGAAGCCGAGGGTTATCTCAGCCACCGCCGCGTCGGACGCTCGAACGTCTACCGCGTCATCGACGGCAAACAGCTGCGCCATCCCGCAGACAGCGGCCCCACGCTGGCCGAACTGCTGGCAGTCCTGCTGCGCTGACCGACCGACCGCACCAGTGGTATCAACGGTGATACCGAGCGTGATCATATGCAGTGTTATTGACGAATTTCCGTTCACGTATCGGTTGACGTGAGAAGGGATTCGGCAGACGCTGAATGTGTCATCCCGTGCTCCCAGGCAGGAGAAGGTGACATGAGCGGTGAGCTGCCCGTGGCGCGCTTCGCCACCCCGAATCCTCCCCCGCCCGCGTCGGTCGGCGGACAGTTGCCCGCCGACCGGTGGATTGCCGACGGCCTGGTGGTCAAGCTGGACACCGTAGGCAGCCGAAGCCGTGCGACGGTGTGCGGCGAGATCGACCTCGACGTCGCCGACGGCCTCGGCGAAACCCTTGAACGCGCGCTGCACGCCAGCGACGCAGGGCTCGAACTGGACCTGTCCGCTGTCACCTTCTGTGACAGCGCCGGTCTCAACCTCCTGGTGGGCCTGCGCAGAAGCGCGCACCGCAGTAACCGCACCCTCACGATCAGCGCGGCCAGCAGCCGGGTCGAGCGCCTGCTGGAGATAACCGAGACAACCAGCCTCTTCACCCCCGAAGAAGCCGGGGAAGGCCGCTCCGACGGTCCGTAGGTGCGGACGGCGCGTCCTGGGGGGGGGGGGGAGGGGGGGGGGGGGCGGGGGGGGGGGGGGGGGGGGGGGGGGGGGGGGGGGGGGGGGGGGGGGGGGGGGGGGTGTCGGGG